>JANXPQ010000239.1 GCA_025357235.1 Betaproteobacteria bacterium | reverse complement strand
TTTATTCCAGTATTTTGGCGACGACACCGGCGCCCACGGTACGACCGCCTTCGCGAATGGCAAAGCGCAAGCCCTCTTCCATCGCAATGGGCTGGATCAACTGCACCGTGATCCCGATGTTGTCTCCCGGCATCACCATCTCCGTGCCCGCCGGCAATTCCACCGCGCCGGTCACGTCCGTGGTGCGGAAGTAAAACTGCGGCCGGTAGCCATTGAAGAACGGCGTGTGACGCCCGCCCTCTTCCTTGGACAGCACGTAGACTTCGGCAGCAAATTTGGTATGCGGGGTGATCGAGCCGGGCTTGGCCAGCACCTGGCCGCGCTCGACTTCTTCGCGCTTGGTGCCGCGCAGCAGTACCCCCACGTTGTCCCCCGCCTGCCCTTGGTCGAGCAGCTTGCGGAACATTTCAATGCCGGTGCATACGGTCTTGACGGTGGGCTTCAAGCCCACGATCTCGAGTTCATCGCCCACTTTGACGATGCCGCGCTCCACCCGGCCGGTCACCACGGTACCGCGCCCGGAGATGGAGAAGACGTCTTCCACCGGCAGCAGGAACGGGCCATCGAGCGCCCGCTTGGGCTGGGGAATGTAGGTGTCCAGGGCGTCGGCTAACTTGAAGATCGCCACTTCGCCCAGTTCGCCCTTGTCGCCTTCGAGCGCCTTCAACGCGCTGCCGATGATGATCGGGGTCTTGTCGCCCGGGAATTCGTACTTGGAGAGCAGTTCGCGCACTTCCATTTCGACGAGTTCGAGCAGTTCCTTGTCGTCGACCATGTCGGCCTTGTTCATGAACACGACGATGTAAGGCACGCCCACCTGGCGCGCCAGCAGGATGTGCTCGCGCGTCTGCGGCATCGGGCCGTCGGCGGCGGAGACCACCAGGATCGCGCCGTCCATCTGCGCCGCGCCGGTGATCATGTTCTTCACGTAGTCGGCATGGCCCGGGCAGTCCACGTGGGCATAGTGCCGGTTGGCCGTCTCGTATTCCACGTGCGCGGTGTTGATCGTGATCCCGCGCGCCTTTTCTTCCGGCGCCGCGTCGATCTGGTCGTAGTTCTTCGCTTCCCCACCGAATTTCTTCGACAGCACGTGCGTGATCGCCGCCGTCAGCGTCGTCTTGCCATGGTCCACGTGCCCGATCGTCCCCACGTTCACGTGCGGCTTCGTGCGCTCAAACTTTCCCTTTGCCATCGCTGTTCCTTCCTGCTTACGCAGCCTTCTTATTGATCACAGCTTCCGCGACAGTCTTCGGAGCTTCGGAATAGTGCTTGAATTCCATCGTGTATGTGGCGCGGCCCTGCGTGGCCGAACGCAACGAAGTCGAATAACCGAACATTTCAGCCAGCGGCACCTCGGCCTTGATCACCATCGTGCCGGCCACTTCCTCCTGCCCCTGGATCATGCCGCGACGCGAAGACAGATCGCCGATCACATTGCCCACGAAATTTTCCGGCGTTTCGACTTCCACCGCCATCATCGGCTCTAGCAGGATGGGGTTCGCCTTGCGCATCCCGTCCTTGAAAGCCATGGACGCGGCCATCTTGAAAGCGTTTTCGTTCGAGTCGACGTCGTGGTAAGAACCGTCGAACAACGTGACCTTGACATCCACTACCGGGAAGCCAGCCAGCACCCCGTTCGGCAGGGTTTCTTGCAAACCCTTGTCCACTGCCGGAATATATTCGCGCGGCACCGTGCCACCCTTGATCGCATCGACGAACTCGTAGCCTTTGCCCGCCTCGTTTGGCTCAACCCTGATCCACACGTGGCCATACTGACCGCGGCCACCGGACTGTTTGATAAACTTGCCTTCGACTTCGACCGATTTCTTGATCGCTTCCCGGTATGCCACCTGCGGCTTGCCGACATTGGCTTCCACGCCGAATTCCCGCTTCATGCGGTCGACGATGATTTCCAGGTGCAACTCGCCCATCCCGGAAATGATGGTCTGGCCGGATTCTTCGTCGGTGTGCACGCGAAATGACGGATCTTCCTGCGCAAGGCGGTTCAACGCGATGCCCATTTTTTCCTGATCGACCTTGGTTTTCGGTTCCACGGCCTGGGAAATGACGGGTTCCGGAAAGACCATGCGCTCAAGCATGATGATCTTGTCGGGATGACACAGCGTTTCGCCGGTCGACGCTTCCTTCAAGCCAACAGCGGCCGCGATGTCGCCCGCACGCACTTCCTTGATTTCCTCGCGCTGGTTGGCATGCATTTGCAGCAGCCGCCCGATGCGCTCTTTGCGCTCGCGCACCGAGTTGTAAACGGTATCGCCGGAATTGAGCACCCCGGAATAGACGCGAATGAACGTCAACTGACCGACATAGGGGTCGGTCATGATCTTGAACGCCAGCGCCGCGAACGGCTCGCTGTCGTCGGCTTTACGCGTCACGATTTCACCCCTGTCGGTCTCACCGGAAACCGGGGGAATATCGACCGGCGACGGCATGTAGTCGATCACTGCGTCGAGCATGGCCTGAACGCCTTTGTTCTTGAACGCCGAGCCGCACAGCATCGGCACGACCTCGTTCTTGATGACGCGGATACGCAGGCCCTTCTTGATGTCTTCGATCGAGAGATCGTGTCCCTCGAGATACTTGTTCATCAGCTCGTCATTGGCTTCCGCCGCGGCTTCGACGAGCTTTTCACGCCACTTCTGGCATTCCGCAAGAAGGTCGGCCGGAATTTCGCGCTCTTCGTACTTCATCCCCTGGGATGCTTCGTCCCAGTAAATCGCCTTCATCTTGACCAAGTCGACCAGGCCCTCGAATTTCTCTTCCGCGCCGATCGGCACCTGGATCGGAATCGGGTTGCCCTTCAGCCGTGTCCTGATGTGATCGTAGGACTTGAAGAAGTCGGCGCCCTGGCGGTCCATCTTGTTGATGAAGGCCAGGCGCGGCACCTTGTACTTGTTGGCCTGGCGCCAGACAGTCTCGGATTGCGGCTGCACGCCCGCTACGGCGTCATAGACCATGCACGCACCATCGAGCACCCGCATTGAGCGCTCAACTTCAATGGTGAAATCGACGTGTCCGGGCGTATCGATGATGTTGATGCGATGCTGGGGTTGAGTGCCGTCCATCCCCTTCCAGAAGCACGTCGTTGCCGCGGAAGTGATGGTGATGCCGCGTTCGCGCTCTTGCTCCATCCAGTCCATGATGGCAGCGCCGTCGTGGACCTCGCCGATCTTGTGCGATACCCCGGTGTAGAACAGGATGCGTTCGGTGGTCGTGGTCTTGCCGGCATCGATATGCGCACTGATGCCGATGTTGCGGTAACGTTCGATAGGCGTGATACGGGGCATGTGTTCTTCCGGATGTCTCGCGAGTTAGAACCGATAGTGGGCAAAAGCCTTGTTGGCCTCTGCCATGCGGTGCACTTCCTCGCGCTTCTTCATCGCGCCGCCGCGGCCTTCAGCGGCTTCGGCCAACTCGCTTGCCAGACGCGCATCCATCGATTTTTCCGCACGCTTGCGTGCGGCATCGCGCAGCCAGCGCATCGCCAGAGCATTGCGGCGCACCGAGCGTACTTCGACTGGAACCTGGTAATTTGCGCCGCCGACGCGGCGGCTCTTGACTTCAACCATCGGGCGCACATTGTTCAAGGCCAAGGTGAAAACTTCCAGCGGATCCTTGCCGGTCTTTTTGCTGATCTGATCGAGCGCGCCGTAAACAATGCGCTCCGCAACCGATTTCTTGCCGCGCGTCATCAGCACGTTGACGAACTTGGCAAGCTCCTGGCTGCTGTATTTCGGATCCGGAAGCGTCTCGCGCTTCGGTACTTCTCTGCGTCGTGGCATAAGTCCTCAGTCCTTCAGAATTTTTTCCAGCACTCAGGCGGCTTTCGGCTTCTTGGCGCCGTACTTGGAACGGCTTTGCTTGCGATCCTTCACGCCTTGGGTATCCAGGCTGCCGCGTACCATGTGGTAACGCACACCGGGCAAATCCTTTACCCGGCCGCCGCGAATCAGCACAACCGAGTGCTCCTGTAAATTGTGTCCCTCACCGCCAATGTAACTAATGACTTCAAAGCCATTGGTAAGACGAACCTTGGCAACTTTACGCAATGCCGAATTGGGCTTCTTCGGCGTTGTGGTGTACACGCGAGTGCACACCCCGCGCTTCTGCGGCGATCTCGCCAGAGCGGGCACCTTGCTTTTCGTTTTCGGCGAAGTCCGGGCTTTTCGGACTAACTGATTGATTGTTGGCATTTATTTACAGTCCTAAAAAACCCGGGACGGCGTTGCCGCCGTCCCTTGTGTATGCTGCGTCCGCCACCGCTCCGGGATTGCCGCCGGAACGGCGGGTAAAAAGACGGCAGATTCTATGTGCCGTCGCCTAGGGTGTCAAGCAACCTGCTCGTCGCCAGCCGCTTCCGCGGTGGCTGGCTCGGCAATAAGACTCTCCGCCCCGAACTGATTCACCTGGTCGCGAGTGCGGCGATTCTTGTGATAAGCCAATCCGGTTCCCGCTGGAATCAGCCGGCCGACGATGACGTTTTCCTTGAGGCCGCGCAAATCGTCCTTCTTGCCCATGATCGCCGCTTCGGTCAGTACACGCGTGGTTTCCTGGAACGAAGCCGCAGAAATGAACGAATCGGTGGAAAGCGACGCCTTGGTGATACCAAGCAACAAGTATTCGTAAATCGCCGGCTTTTTGCCTGCGGAAACAAGCTTGTCGTTGACCTGCAGCACTTCAGAGCGCTCGACCTGTTCCCCGATGATGAACTCCGAGTCGCCGATATCCACGATTTGCACGCGACGCAACATCTGCCGCACGATGACTTCAATGTGCTTGTCGTTGATCTTGACGCCCTGCAGGCGATATACATCCTGCACTTCGTCGGTGATGTATCGCGCCAGCGCCTCGACACCCAGCAGCCGCAGGATGTCATGCGGATCGGCCGGGCCGTCGACGATGACTTCGCCCTTGTTGACCACCTGACCATCATGCGCCATGACGTGCTTGTCTTTCGGGATCAGATATTCATGAGCAACGGCATCCGGATCGGTGATCACCAAACGCTGTTTGCCCTTGGTGTCTTTTCCGAACGAGACGGAGCCGGTGACTTCCGCGAGCACGCCCGCATCCTTAGGTGACCTCGCTTCGAACAACTCGGCTACGCGCGGCAAACCACCGGTGATGTCGCGGGTCTTGGAAGTTTCCTGCGGAATCCGCGCCAGTACTTCACCCACCCCTACCTGTTGGCCATCCTTCACCGTAATCACCGAATGGATCTGGAAGGTGATATTGACCGGCAGGTCGGACCCGGGAAGCTTCACCTCCCTGCCCTTGTCGTCGATCAGCTTGACGCTGGGGCGCAAACCCTTGACCTGGGCCGAACCACGCCGCTTGGGATCGATCACGACCAGAGTGGAGAGTCCGGTTACATCGTCGATCTGACGCGCAACCGTGACGCCTTCCTCGACGTTGTCGAACTTCACGCGACCGGCATACTCGGTGATGATCGGCCGGGTATGCGGATCCCAGGTCGCCAGCACCTTGCCGGCCTTGACCGGGCTTCCATCGGCCACGAGCAGCGTGGCGCCGTAAGGCACCTTGTGACGCTCGCGCTCCCTGCCGTTGTCATCCAGAATCAGCACTTCACCGGAACGCGAGATCGCGATCTGCTCGTTGCGCGCATTGGTGACGTAGCGCATCAACGGCGAGAATCGCGCCGAACCATTGGACTTGGATTCGATCTGGCTTGCCACTGCGGTACGCGATGCCGCACCACCGATGTGGAACGTGCGCATCGTCAACTGCGTTCCCGGCTCACCGATCGATTGCGCCGCGATCACGCCAACAGCCTCGCCGACATTGACCATCTGGCCGCGGCCCAGATCACGCCCATAGCATTGGGCGCACAATCCGTATCGCGTATCGCAGGTAAGCGGCGTGCGCACCTTGACCTCGTCGATACTGCGGGCTTCGATATGCTCCACCGCCTCTTCGTCAAGCAGCATGCCGGCCGAAAAGATGACCTGGCTGCTTTCCGGATCGATGACGTCGTTCGCCGCGACGCGGCCGAGAATACGGTCACGCAACGGCTCGACCACTTCACCGCCCTCGATCAGCGCCTTCATCGCCACGCCCTGTGTCGTACCGCAATCGTCCTCGATGACCACCAGATCCTGGGTCACGTCGACCAGACGCCGTGTCAGATAGCCGGAGTTCGCCGTCTTCAATGCGGTATCGGCCAGGCCTTTGCGCGCGCCGTGAGTCGAGATGAAGTACTGCAGCACGTTCAGGCCCTCGCGGAAATTCGCGGTGATCGGCGTTTCGATGATCGAACCATCGGGCTTCGCCATCAGGCCGCGCATTCCGGCTAGCTGCCGAATCTGGGCCGCAGAACCTCGCGCTCCCGAATCGGCCATCATGTAGATGGCATTGAATGATTCCTGGGACATCGGGTTGCCCTTCTTGTCCTTCATCTGCGCCCATTCGTCCTTCTTGGAATCCCATTCCATTACGGGTTCCTGGCCGAGCCGTTCCATCATCGCCTTGGCGACCATGTCGCCGGCGCGGCCCCAGATATCCACCACCTTGTTGTAGCGCTCGCCCTGGGTGACCAGGCCGGACGTGTATTGCGACTCGATGTCCTGCACTTCTTTCTCCGCAGCGGCGATCAGTTGCCCCTTCTCCGGCGGGATTTCCATGTCGTCCACGCAAATCGAGAGACCGGCGCGGGTCGCATAGGTAAATCCGGTGTACATCAGCTTGTCGGCGAAGATCACCGTTTCGCGCAGGCCGCAGCGCCGGAAACCGGCGTTGATCAGCTTGGAGATTTCCTTCTTCTTGAGCGCCTTGTTGATCAACTCGAACGGCAGTCCTGGCGGCAGAATCTCGGACAGCAGCGCACGGCCGACGGTCGTGTCGTAGCGATTGATTTTCTCGGTCACGTTGCCTTCGGCGTCCTTATACAGTTCCTTGATGCGTACCAGAACCCGGGCGTGAAGCTCGGC
>JANXPQ010000105.1 GCA_025357235.1 Betaproteobacteria bacterium | reverse complement strand
CGTCCATCACAGTCGACAAACACGATAACGTCTGGGTCGCCATTTCCGGCAATACCTTCGGCTTTCCCCCGACCGGCATCGACAAGCCTCACGTGAAGATCTTCGACAAGTCCGGCAAGTTGATCAAGGACAATGTCGGCCTGGGCATGTTCAAGTCCTTTGCGTTGAACGAAATCGGCTACTGCGCGGAAAACGGCCGCACGTATGTCGGCGACTACAGCTACGGCATCTGGGAAATCGACGGCGTGAACGGCACACCCAAGCTGATCATGAATGAAGTCCCGATCGGTGACCACGCGCTGGGCGGCATCATTTGCCATGACGGATGGCTCTACTATGCAGTGGGCGCACCGACGAACTCGGGCTTCTCCGATCCGGACATCCACGGCTGGACGGATGCGGTCGATCCTTACTGGGAAAAGCGCACGCCCGCCGGCATCCCCCCGCTTCCGCGCGATCCGCCTTGCCGCGATATCACGCTGACCGGCCTTAACATCCGCGACAGCCAGGGCAATCTGACGGGCGCGTATCTGCCCAAAGGCACGCCTTCCAAGCCGGGTCAGGTGATCAAGGCGCAAATGCCATGCGGTGGCGCCATTCACCGTGCGAAACTGAAAGCCGACAGCAGCTACACGCACGATGACTGGGAAGTGTACGCGATGGGCATGCGCAACATGTCCGGTCTTGCGTTCGGTCCGAAAGGCTCGCGCTTCGAAAATACCCTCGCCGTCAGCGACAATGGAATGAACGACAAGGGCAATCGCCGCGTCGCGAACGGTTCCGAGAAACTCTGGATGGTGACCGAGAAGGGCCAGGACGCGGGCTTCCCCGACAAGGAAGGCGCGCATTTCGTAAACATCAAGCGCTACGGGCCTGACGTCTATCGCGGTAACAATTTCGATAGCACGCGCCCCAATCCGCAGTTGTACATCGGCGACAAGCCGTTTGTGCCGAAGCTGCCGCCGTATCGCTTCATCGACCACTCGATCGGCATTCGCGGCACGCCGCTGATCGTGGCCAACCCCAACCCCAATGGCTACATCAACCCGGTGCTGGAGTGGGACACGAACAACCCGATGGACGGTCTGGCCTGGGCGCCCAAGGCCTTTGGTGCCGGCCAGGACGTGATTTTCACGGGTATATTCGGCATCATCGACAATGGTCCGGAGAGCCTGACGCCGATGTGGCCGGCAATCGTGAAGATCGAAATGCTCAATCCCACGGGCGTGAAGTGGTCGATCTTCGCCCACAACATCGATCCCGGTCCCAATGCGTACCAGAAAAAAGAAAACCGGGGTGGATTCGAGCGCACCAACGACGTCGAGTTCAGCATGGACGGCAAGACCATGTACATCGCCGATTATGGCGAACTGTATGTGAACTACCAGATGGAATCGCCGTTCTACACGACGCCGAAATCGGCGGTGGTCTGGGCCATCACGAAACAGTAAATCAGGTCAATCGTATCGATCCCGGTGGCGCAGGCCGCCGGGATTTTTTTCGTCCGGATTTTTCGGCAATACCGGCGTCTCGACCAACCCTGACGCAAATCCCTGCGAAATCAGCGGGTCTTCCCGGCGGCCTGTTCCTGCAAATCCACGACCATCGGGTCCGTGGCGAGGTTTGCGCCGTTGATCGTTACCGTTGCCGCAAACGTTCCGTCGTCCAGCCTGCGCAGGTCGTCCAGCACGATGTGCTTGGCTTGGTGGATCATGTTGGAGAGCAGCGCATTGAGGCGGTTGCGCATTGCCGTGGACATGGCATTTTCGACAGGAATTCTCGCGATGCCATCCGGACGCACGCGATAGAGCACTGCCGCAGAAGGGTCCGCCGAATCGATCCGGAACCGGCACCATCCCGCCGACTCGCAGCCGCGAAACTCGGCCTCGACCGGCGAGGCGGGCCGTTCGGCGCGTGCGGCCACCGACATGGACACCAGGCCGAGCAAGGCGGCGGCCAACAGATTCGATGTCGCTTTGAGAACGAAAAGCATGCGCCGCGTTATATCAGGTTTTACTTTTCGACGGCAAAAACGAGCGCAAGATCTCGTCGGCCCATGACAGCATCGGAGTTGATGCAATGATCGCCCCGGCCGCATTTCAGGCCGGTAAAATAGCGAAGTGCCGCTACGCGCCGGCAAGCAGTTCTCCCTTGTTTTACCGATCTATTTCCCAATATACCATCCATGTCCGACAAGCATTCCGAAGCCATCCATATTCATGGCGCCCGCCAGAATAACCTCAAGAACCTCGACGTCGACCTGCCGCTGAACGAGTTGCTGGTGGTGACCGGCGTCTCCGGTTCCGGGAAATCGTCCCTGGTGTTCGACACGTTGTATGCCGAGGGCCAGCGCCGTTACGTGGAGACCTTTTCCCCGTATGCCCGTCAGTTTCTCGACCGCATGGACAAGCCGCAGGTCGACCGCATCGACGGCATTCCGCCGGCGATCGCCATCGACCAGACCAATCCGGTGCGCACCTCGCGTTCGACCGTGGGCACGATGACGGAGCTGGCCGATCACTTGAAATTGCTGTTCGCCCGCGCATCGCAACTCTATTGCCGCGGCTGCTCCCGGCCCGTGCGTCGGGACAATCCCGATTCCATTTATGCGGACCTGCAGGCGAGGGCGCAACACGCCGGCGATCCACGGCTGATCGTGACGTTCCCGGTCGACATCCCGAAGAATTTTTCGGAAACGGAAATCCTGCAGTTGCTCGAAGGCCAGGGCTACACGCGCATCCATTCGAAGTCGAAGGACAGGATCGAAGTCGTGCAGGATCGCTTCCGCATCTCTTCCGCCGAACGTGCCCGCGTCATCGAAGCGCTCGAAGCGGCATTGCGGGTAGGCAACGGACATGTAAGCGTGTATCCGGTTGGTGAGAGCGCAAGCGACGAAGCCCTCGAACCTCGTACCTCGACCCTTATGGGCGAAGCCCGGTATCCAGCGAAGTCGGGCGTACCTCCAACTGCGTGGAGGTACTCCACGCAGTTGCATTGCCCCGACTGCGACATCCACTATCGCGAACCGAGCCAGAGCACGTTCTCGTTCA
>JANXPQ010000207.1 GCA_025357235.1 Betaproteobacteria bacterium | reverse complement strand
GGCGAGGAGAGCGCGGGCGCAACTTTCCTGCGCCTCGATGGCACTGTCTGGACGACGGATAAGGATGGAATTATCCCGGGGTTGCTGGCCGCAGAGATCACGGCCCGGATGGGCCGCGATCCCGGTGAAATTTATCGCGAGCTTACGCGAGCATTCGGCGAGTGCTTCGCCGATCGGGTAGAGGCGCCCGCAACGCCGGAACAAAAACGCCTGCTGTCGGCGCTGTCGCCGCAGCAGGTTGCCAGCAAGGACCTGGCGGGCGAAAAAATCCTGGGCGTACTTACCCGCGCGCCCGGCAATGACGCCCCCATCGGCGGGCTGAAGGTGATTGCCGAAAACGGATGGTTCGCTGCGCGCCCGTCCGGCACGGAGGATATTTACAAGATCTATGCGGAGAGCTTCCGAGGCGAGCTGCAACTTCGCCGCATCGCAGAGGAAGCGCAAGCCATCGTCGCCTCGGCATTGGCCGCAGGCGCACCGGATGTGCAACCGAAAAATAAAAGCCCCTGATTCCAGGGAGGTAGAACCAAGGGCGGACAATCTGCCATCCCACACGCGAGGCACGGTGGCATATCGTCTAATTATAAGAATTCCGATTCAACGAAAAGTTCCCCGGGAACAAGGCAGTTTCGCCAGCCCCGCCATCCGCGAACCGGCAACGAGGGGCGCAGAGTAAAATCGCTAAAATCCCGGTGTGATCTAGACGTCGGCATTGAGACCGATAGGCAAGGAGGCGTGAATGGTACGCATGGAAATGGTCGTTCCACAGGCAGGTCGGTTGATTACCCATTGGTCGCCAGACCTGGGCAATGCATTATGACCGATGTCGTCGCCCTTCCCATCGCGAGCTGGGATCACCCCTGCTCACGGGCTGACCAGGAAGAGGCGATCCGCGCACTCGAAAGGGGAAGCGTCCTGTTGTTTCCCCAGCTCTCCTTCCACCTGGCAGATGACGAGAGGCGACTCCTGTCTCCGGCAATTGCCGGCGCGGGCAAGAATGTCAGCCTGGATCTGTCTCGCGGAAGGCTGCGCGGAAGCAGCGCCGATGAAGCCGGGTCAGGCCTGCTGCAGGACATGATGCGGCGGTTTGCCGCATCCAGCAGAACCCTTCTGAACAATTTGCTGCCACGCTACACGGCGGGCCTGCAGCAAGCCCGCACCAGTTTCCGGCCCATCGAAATCGCTGGACGGGCGACTTCGTGGCGCAAGGACGACACGCGTTTGCACGTAGATAGTTTTCCGTCGTCGCCCACCCGCGGAACGCGAATCCTGCGCGTCTTCACCAACATCAATCCGCATGGGCAGAGTCGTTCCTGGAGGCTAGGCGAATCCTTCGAGGGCGCGGCGAGCCATCACCTTCGTTCCGTTCCCGGCCCGATCTGGGGCGCAAGCCGTGTGCTCAACATGCTCGGCATTACCAAAGGTCGACGCAGTGCCTACGATCACTTCATGCTGCGCCTGCATGACCGGATGAAGGCCGACATGGTTTATCAGTCGGCAGTGGCTCAAACTGTTCACGCATTCCATCCGGGCAGCACCTGGATCGTATTTACCGACCAGGTGTCGCACGCAGCCACTGGCGGGCAATATGCGCTGGAGCAAACCTATCATCTGCCTGTCGACAGCATGCTGGACCAGTCTCAGGCGCCGTTGCGCATTCTTGAACGTATTCTCGACCGCAAACTGGCATGAAGCCTTCTGTCGAGAGACAGCCGCCAGTAAGCCGGTAGCCGCTGCTCAGCGAGTTTGATCAGCGAATCAGAGGCAGGCGTGGGATCTTGCGTATTCACATCCCCCACCCCGCTTCGGGGACGATCTCCATCGGCGAAAACAGATATTGCGTTCGTCATCGGCCTGCCGGAACGGCTCCGGTTGATGAAGTCCAGACGCCCTCGGTCGAGGTGACCTCGGCACCGACGATTTGCAGGATTGCGACGTCGGTACCCGCGTTATATTCCGCGGCAATGACCTTGAATTTCTTCGCCGCCGGCAGCGTGATGCACTTGTTTCCGCCGGCCTCGAACAACATGGCTCTGGCCCTGGCTTTTTCGCGTGACGCGAGATAGGTCAGGTACTCCTGCAGGCCTTCCCGGGTAAAACAGGCTGGAGTTGCGCTCTTGAACTGGATGATCAGGCCGGGCCGGAGCTTCGTTTCTTCGGTCCAGCCTCGCGGTACAAGTGCCCCGACCAGGAAACCGGCAACCACCAGTCTGGTTGCACGCGCAATCCTGGTCATTTGATGTGCCGAGCCGTCAGGCCTGTAATTCATGCTGGGGAATTCCTCTCGGAGATGGGGCTGCCGGCGTAGTGCACTGTGCAAAGGGGCAGGCGGTGAATCGGGCCATTGCGAATTTGAATATCCTACCCGGATACCATCCTTCTCTGTGCCCCCCCGATTTCCGTCCCTTTTTCCGCGAGCGCGACCGTGCGTTATGTGTTTCACCGCACAGACCGCCCAGGGAGCTGGCGCCATGCTGGCAAGGTGGGGGAAAAGGTAATTTCCTGATTAAACCGGTCTTCCGAGCATCCTTCCTCCGACTCTTGCCGTGTGATCAGCTTCCTGGGCCACGCTGGCTATGTATCGTGCATGGAACGGACTACGACGCGAATGCGTCCAGCCGCTGCTCACATCTGCAGGCGGTAGCGCTGTCCATCGCCTAGCCAGCGGAAAGGTATCGAAGTGAGGCTTCGCTCGAAGTTCAAAGCAGTCAGCCCGTTTCTGGGGGCGGTGGGCGTCCTTGTGCTGCTCGCAATGCTCCTCTTCACCATCTACTTTACGTCGCTCGAACTCGGATGGGTCACATTCCTCTCCGGCGTTCTTTTTGCGTCGATACTCGCTCTGGTAAGCCGCGCCTCGCGCGCCGAGTGGATTGTCCGCCGCCGCACCGTGCAACTGCTCTCGTTTCGCGAGAAACTCGCGAAAGAGGCCGTACTGCGTGCCCGGGCTGAAGAAACGCTTGCCCTGATGAAGACCAGCGTGCACTACCTTGGCCAGGAAATGCCGGCAATGCTCGCATACGTCAATGCCGATATGTGTTTTCAATATCACAATCGTGCATTCCGGAATTTCAGGGGCGCCAGAAGCGACAATATTAACGGCCGCCACCTGCGCGAAGTGATGGGCGCCGCAACTTATGCGGACATCGAGGATAGCGCCAAGCAAGCGCTGTCAGGTCGCACCGTGCGATTCGAAAGCACGCAGAAGGCGCTGGGCAACACAGTATTCAGGCTCTCAACACAATTCCTTCCGCATTTTGGCGAGGGCGGGAAAGTGCTCGGCTTCTTCGCAGTGCAGACCGACATTACGGCGTCGAAAGATCTTGCTCCAGTACTGCTCTCACGTGACAAAAGCCACGCGCAGAAGAACCATGGCGGCAAGGTCGAGGAGGAACTGGCGGATTGGGACGACCCTGCAAGCCGTATTCGGGCCGCGCTCGACAATGACGAGTTCTGCTTATATTGCCAAAGCATCGTGCCGACCGCCCTGGTATCGACGGCACTTCCGTTCTACGAGTTACTGATTCGGCTGAAAGAGGAAGAGCAGAATCTGATCCTGCCGGGCTCATTTCTTCCATTCGCCGAAGAGCATGGCATGCTTCCTTCTCTGGATCGATGGGTGGTTCGACATCTGCTTAATTGGGCAAGCGTCACCGCGAATCGTAAGGAAGCGATCTTCAGCATCAACATATCCAGGGCGACAATTGGCGATCCCGATTTTCCCGGGTTCGTGCGCGAACAACTTGGCCTGCATCCCCTTCATGGCATCCACATCTGCTTCGAAGTGACCGTGATCGATGCATTGACACTTCAGGCGGAGGTCGCCAATTTCATCCACCAGCTCAAGCCGGATGGCTGCCTGTTCGCTTTAAGCGGAATCGGCCCCACCCCGGTGTCCGCCGATTTTCTGGAGCGGATGCGTGTCGACTATCTCAAGATATCCGGCGATATTGTCCTCAACATCCTGCGCGATCCATCGGAGCTCGAAAAAGTAGCGGAAATAAACCGGGTGGCACATTCGATGGGCGTGGGCACCATTGCGGAGTTTGTGGAGAGCGAAGAGACGCTCCTCAAGCTGCGCGAATTGAAAGTCGACCTTGCCCAGGGCTTTGGCATCTCGCGTCCGCGGCCGC
>JANXPQ010000194.1 GCA_025357235.1 Betaproteobacteria bacterium | reverse complement strand
ACGCTGGCGCAGTTGGCGCAGCGCTTTGACGTGCACCCCAGCCAGATTACTCAATGGAAGGACGAACTGTTGCAGCGCGCCGTCGAGGTGTTTGCCACGGCGACCGACAAGCGCGCTCCGGCGCCGGATCTGAAGGCACTGCACGCCAAGATCGGTCAACAAGCCCTGGAGATTGATTTTTTGGCCGGCGCGCTCGGTCGCGACAGCGATGCGAGCGCAAAGCGATGATCGACTCGGATCATCATCTGCCCGTGGTCCGACAGGCGCAGTTGCTGGCGCTCTCGCGCTCATCGGTCTACTACCTTCCCCGGCCCACTTCGAGCGAGGATTTGGCCTTGATGCGCCGCATCGATGGGCTGCACCTCGAGCACCCCTTCGCGGGCAGCCGCATGATGCGCGACTTGCTCAAAGGCGAAGGCCACTTCATCGGTCGCAAGCACGTCGCCACACTGATGCGCACGATGGGCATGGAGGCGTTGTACCAAAAGCCCAACACCAGCCGGCGTCATGCGGCGCACCCGATCTACCCGTACCTGCTGAGGAAGCTGCCGATCGAGCGGCCGAATCACGTTTGGGCGATGGACATCACCTACGTGCCGATGGCCCGTGGGTTTGTCTATTTGGCAGCCGTCATGGACTGGGCGAGCCGGCGGGTACTCGCCTGGCGCGTATCGATCAGCATGAGCACGGATTTCTGCATCGAGGCGCTGGAAGAAGCCCTTGCCCGCTATGGCAAGCCCGAGATCTTCAACACCGACCAGGGCAGCCAGTTCACCAGCCTGGAATTCACCGGCGCGCTCCAGGCACGCGGCATTCGCATCAGCATGGATGGTAAAGGGTGCTGGCGAGACAACGTCTTCGTCGAGCGACTCTGGAAGTCGATCAAGTACGAGGAGATCTATCTGCATGCCTACGACAGCGTCAGCGATGCGCGCGCCGGCATCGGCAAGTACTTCATGTTCTACAATCAACGCCGCCCGCATTCCGAACATGGTGGTGAGACTCCGGAAACAATGTACTTTGACAACCTCGAACTGAACAAAGCAGCATGACCACGAACCGGGTTACCCACCGTGCCTCGCGGCCCCGTGGATAACCCTCCACCAGCAGAGACTCCACTTAAAAACTCGGAATATCTATCCAAATGCTTGGGACCACTTCTCCACCGAGCCCGCTACCCAATACCCCTCGTTACAAACGGCCCAGTTAATCGACTGGATCGAGCGGCATTGAGGGTGACTTGAAAGCATTGAAACCCCTCGGCATCCAAGTTGAGGAGCCAAGAAGACTGCTGATAACGTAATTATTACAGCACTGACCGACGCAAAGTTTTCTCGCATAACCGTTACTAATGACACAACCCGAAATAAATCCTGTCCTAGAAGGCAAACGCGCTTGGGAAAAAAGGATGCTATCCGCGCTATCTGATTACACAAACCTAAACAAAATCACTGAAGCGTTGGCGAAACCGTTCATTGGTTGCCAGATTCAGAAGGTCGCTTGTTTTGAAGCACTCGGATTTCCTCTCGGCGCTGGCGTTGCGCTAACGCTAAAAGCTGGATTAGTGCTCGTTAGAAAAAAGAAAGAATCTGACGAGGACTCATCGGATTTCGAAACCGAAACGTTCTGCGACTACGATAAACTAAAAACCTTCAGGGTTCTCAAACGGACTGTCCCGAGCGGGACACGAATCCTCGTTGTAGACGACCTTTACGAGACGGGCAATCAGCTACGCGCCGCCATAAATCTATTGACACGCCTAGGCGCTACTGCAACAGGCGCGGCGTTCATCTGCTGCCGAGGATCCGAGGACGTCAATCTCGATCCTTGCTACGGTTTCCACGTTCATCACTTGAACGGGAGAGAGGACTTAATTCCATTTATCGGGGGAACCGACTAGAGCTAGAACGTCTTGACTACCTGACTGAAATAATCTCGCGCCAGTGCCCGGTTTCGTCCGGCATGGCACGCTTAAGGGGATTCGAACGACCTCTCTCTCTGCGCGCCACAGGAGAATGTGCAATGAAGAGCGACATAAACCCTCCCTAGACTGAGACACTATCCGCAAGTGCGTCTGTTAGACGCGTGCGGTGTTCCGCGCCATAATGGCCGCTCCGCTTCGATCCACGCACACTGATCATGAGCGCAACTTCCCTGACCTCGCTCGAAACGCTTGTAGCGTCGATCCCCGACGGCGCGCTGCTTGCGGTGGCAAAGGACACTTCCGGCGTGGCGATGGCCGCGACGCGCGCGTTGGCACGCCGCGGCGTGCGCAACCTGCACCTGGTCTGCGTGCCCACCAGCGGTTTACAGGCCGATCTGCTGATCGGCGCCGGCGCGGTAACGACTGTGGAAACCTCCGCCGTCACTCTGGGAGAATTCGGCGCTGCACCCTGCTTCACGGCGGCATTGCGCAACCGTTCGCTGCGCATCATGGATGCGACCTGTCCCGCGATTTACGCCGCCCTGCAGGCCGCCGAAAAAGGCATTCCCTTCATTCCGTTACGCGGCATCATCGGCACCGACGTGTTGCGCCATCGCACGGACTGGAAGGTCATCGACAATCCGTTCGCCGCCGGCGATCCAATCGTCGTGCTCCCGGCGATCCGGCCCGATGTCGCGCTGTTCCACGCGCGCTGCGCCGACCGCGAGGGCAACGTCTTTATCGGCAAGGAACGCGAGGTGCTGCTGATGGCGCATGCCGCGAAGACCACGCTGGTCACAGTCGAGGAAATCGTGGACGGCAATCTGCTCGATGACCCGGCGCGCGGTGGCGCGGTGCTGCCTTCGATTTATGTATCAGCCATTGCCGTTGCCAAACGCGGTGCGTGGCCGCTCGCCTTCGCCGATCTGTATCCGATGGACGATGCCGCGATCAGCCGTTACATGACGCTGGCGCGCAGCGCGGCAGGTATCGCGCAATTCCTCGCCGAATGGGACGGCGGCGTGCAAGCCGCGGCATGAGTGAATCCAGCCGGACCGAGCTGCTCATCACGGTCATCGCCCGCCTGTTGCAGGGTTGCGCCCATGTGGCGGTCGGCGCTTCTTCGCCGATACCCGGAGCGGGCGCCTTGCTTGCGCGTTCGCAATCCGCCGGCGCGATGCGCGTAACCGTGCTCGGTTCGCAGAAAAACAATTTCTTCACCAGCGGCGGCGTCGAACTCTTCGACCTCGCTGCGCAGGGCAGGATCGACGCGTTCTTTCTCGGCGGCGGGCAGATCGACGGCCAGGCCAACATCAATCTCGTCGGCACCGGCGACTATCCGGATACGCCGGTGCGCTGGCCGGGTTCGTTCGGATCGGCGTATCTGTATTTTCTCGTGCCCAGAGTGATTTTGTTTCGCGAAGAGCACACGCGCCGGGTCATGGTGCCGAAGGTGGATTTCATCAGCGCGCCGGGCGTGAGCGACGCCGGCGTGTATCGACCGGGCGGACCTCATGCGCTGCTCACCGGCCTGGGATTGTTTTCCTTCGACCAGGCGCGACGCCGCTTCCATCTCGACAGCGTGCATCCGGGACATAGCGTCGAGGAAATCCGCGACAACACCGGGTTCGAAGTCGACATTCCATCCCAGGTCCCGGTCACGCCGGCGCCCGATGCAGCCACGCTGGCGGCCATCCGCAACCGCATTCGCGGCGACATAGCGGAAACCTATCCGCACTTCGCGGCCCAGCTGTCAGCCGCCGAGCCAACCACGTCGTAAGAGGTATCGGGAGAAAATCATCTTCTTTTCGATGAGGTAGCGGCGACGAGCTTGCGTTTTTTATTTACGTATATACAATAATAGCGTGGACAAGGATCCAAAAAAGGAAGGCCGCAATATTGCAGAGCGCGGCCTTTCGTTGGACCTCGCCGCGCAGCTTGACTGGGCCACAGCACTTATTTGGGAAGACAGCCGCATAGACTATGGAGAGCGGCGCTACTGCGTGCTTGGCTTCATTGACGATCGGCTGCATAGCGTGGTGTTTACACCACGCGACGGCAAACCTAGGGTCATCAGTCTGCGTAAAGCCAACAAACGCGAGGTGAAGCGGTATGAAAAAGCAGCCAAAATCTAAAAAGACCATCCGAAAAAATCCGGAATGGACTGCAGCCATGATTGCCAAAGCACGCCCGGCGAAAGAAGTTCTGCCGAAGATATTTGGCGCCCGCACTGCGGCCGCTATGCTTAAGCCACGCGGTCGTCCGAAGTCTCCGGAATCAAAAGTTGCGATCAGCCTGAGGTTGCCGCCCGAAACACTTGCGCGCTGGAAGGCTACCGGCCCAGGTTGGCAGACACGCATGGTTGATGTACTGCGTGAGTCAGTTTAGGTGTGATCCACACCGATTGCACCCAACAGCTCACTCTGCGTCTTAAGGTGCCACACTTAAGGGAACACTCACATGCACCCGCAAGGGTGTAGAGCCGAAGCTGTTGCGTTGAATAGTTTTATAGGATCAGTGGGCGAGGAATGCAGCGCCCAGCATGGTCAGCCCGGAAACGAGCAGCAGGCCTTCGATCAGCACACTGAATTGCTCGGCCTCGAGTTTGAGCACCAGCCGCTTCGCCACAAAAGAGCCGACCATCAGCGAGCTGCCGATGATCAGGCCTTTGGAAATGATGTCGACCGGCAAGGCGCCGAAACTGCGGAACACGATGGTCTTGCTGATGTAGACCGCGAGCGAACCCAGCGCCTCGGTGGCGAGATAGGCGCCTTTGACTAGGCCGAACGCCAGAAAAAAGGGTGCATTGATCGGACCGGTCGACACCACGATGCCGGTGATATAACCCACCACCGCCCCGCCCAGCGCGAGTTGCCAGAGATTGATGCGCAGGTTGTGCCTGGCCAGCCAACGCCTTGCCGGAATCACCGCCAGGAAGAACAGGCCCATGGTTATCTCGATCCAGCGCTGGGGAATGGTCAGCAGCGTGGATGCGCCAAGCGCAGCCGCCGGAACGCCTGCTGCGGAATAAGCGGCGAAAGCGCGCCAGTCCACTTCGCGCCACCACACGGCCGCACGCGACGCATTCGCGAGCAAGGCCGCCACCGCCATGATCGGCACGGCTTCGAGCGGGCCGAACAGGATGACCAGCACCGGCATCAGCATGATCGACGAGCCGAAGCCGATGACGCCGCCGAGCGTACCGGCCACCACGCCGAGCAGGAGCACCGCGAGCAGATCCAGGTGCAGGAACATGACGCCCTATCGTCCAGGCGAGGCGGACCCGACGCTGGAGTAAAATGAAATCATCTTAACGTTTGTGCAACGACCCGCAAGCCGACCCGGATAGAGCCGCGGCCCGATTTCATCGACCGACCCGACCCTGCAATGGAACTGCGGCAACTCGAGTACTTCATAGCCATAGCGGAAACCGGCGCGTTTTCGCGCGCGGCTGTGCGCCTTTCGGTCGGCCAGCCGATCCTGAGCCGGCAGATCAAGGCGCTGGAACAGGAACTGGGCACCGAACTCTACCATCGCACCGGACGCGGCATCGTGCTGAGCGAAGCCGGAAAAATACTCGAACAGTATGCACGCGGCGTGCTCGAAACCACGGCCGGGGCGCGGCGCGCGATCAATGCGCTGGGCTCCGCGCCCGCCGGCCGCGTGGTCATCGGCATGCCGCCGTCTGTCGGCGCGGTGCTCACCGCTTCGCTGGTGCGCCAGTTCCGCGATGAATTTCCCAAGGTCTCGCTCGGCGTCATGGAAGGTTTCAGCGGCCACGTTCTGGAATGGCTGACGACCGGGCGCATCGATGTCGCCGTGTTGTACAACGCGCCACGCACCAGCGCGCTGGTCACCGAGCCGCTGTTGACCGACGAATTGTTCCTGCTCGGTCCGGTCGGCGATCCGGCCGGCGCCGGTGAGGGCAACGTCGCCGCATCGCAGCTCGCCAGGATTCCGCTGATCCTGCCGAGCCGGCCTCACGGCCTGCGCGTGCTGGTGGACGACTTTCTATCCGGAATCGGCGTCGTGCCGAACGTGCAGGTTGAAATCGACGCGATGCCGTCCACGCTCAGCCTGGTGGAAAGCGGCATCGGTTACACCATCCTGTCGTATTCCAGCGTGCATCACCTGATCGAAGCCGGACGCATACGCAAGTGGTCGATAGTGGAACCGGCGATGACGCGATCGTTGGTGGTCGCCACTTCGACGCAGCGGCCCGTGACCAAGGCGGCCAGGGCGCTGGTCGGCTTCGTGCGCAAACAGGTCGACGCATTGGTTGCGCAAGGTCGCTGGTCACCCAAGCGATGACGGGCACCCGCCTCAATTCATCACAACGCCACCATCCACGTGATAGGACTGGCCGGTGATGTAGTCGGAATCCGCGCCCGCCAGGAACACCGCCATGCCCGTCAAATCTTCCGGCACCTGCGGGCGCCCCATGGGAATGCCGCTGATGCGGTCTTTCCACGCCGCGCCAACCGGCCGCCGATCGGACTGCGTCCACTCCCGGTCGATGGTGCGCCACATTTCGGTGTCCACAACCCCCGGACAAATGGCGTTGACCGTGATATCCGGTGCGAGGCCCTGGGCTGCCGATTGCGTGATGCTGATGGCCGCGGCTTTGCTCGCGGCGTAGGCGGCGAACATGGGGCGGCCCCCGCGGCCGGCGATGGAGGCGATATTGATGATCTTGCCGGGTTTGTCTTTCGTGGCCGCCGCGCGCAGCGGCTTCGCGAGTGCCTTGGT
>JANXPQ010000124.1 GCA_025357235.1 Betaproteobacteria bacterium | reverse complement strand
GCATGATGAGGTCGCCGACGACCGAGTCGACAATTTTGCCAAATGCCGCACCAATGATGACACCGACCGCCAGATCCATGACGTTGCCCTTCACTGCAAACTCTTTGAACTCGCTCACGATGCTCATGCTCGCTCCTTCTTTCTTTTTGAAAACGCGCGACCGAAAAGCACTGCGCCCCTTGCCTTCCGGCCCTGCGGACGGGAGGGACATTGGCATTGTACCTTTTGCCGGTAGCGATCCGAAGGAGACCGGCCTGCGAGGGGTTTTCCGGGGTGGCTTTCGGCAGGCGGCCGATCATTCCCAAGGCCGGCGTCAACCACGCGGGCCATGCCGCGTTGCGCCGTGGTTGTCCGCGCAATGTTCTGCTCAAAGTGGCATCCACTGGCGGTGAACTCGGCGCTGCAGACAGAGTCTGAGTTCGGGCAAGCATTCTTCATTCATCGCGGGCAACCTGCCCGCTTTGCGTCCCAGGAGACCAATACAATGTTTTCCAGACTGACAGCAAAAAAAATGCTGGTTACCGCGGTCATTCCAGCGGTGTTCGGCGTTTACTACGCATTCGCGCTGCCGGGCCATACGACGGCGAACGCGGCTCCGCAAACCAGCACCCAGACCAGCAAATCCCCGGCGCAACGCTTCCCCGACTTCACCAGGATCGTCGAAGAGAACGGTCCGTCGGTGGTGAACGTCAGCGTTTCCCGCACCACACCCGTCGCAGCGCAGGGTCAAGGTCCCGGGAATTCCCAGGACGATCCTTTGCAGGAATTCCTGCGCCGTTTCGGCCAGCAAGGCCCGCAAGGACGAGGCCCCCAGGCGGAACCGGAAATTCAGCGCGGGTTGGGCTCGGGTTTCATCATCAGTGCCGATGGCATCATCCTGACCAATGCCCACGTCGTCGCCGAAGCAACTGAAATAACGGTCAAGCTGACCGACCGCCGCGAGTTCGATGCCAAGGTCCTCGGCATCGACAAGCGCACGGATATCGCGGTGTTGAAGATCGACGCGAAGAATCTTCCGGCCGTAAAAATCGGCCATGCCAGCGACCTGAGGGTCGGCGAATGGGTCGCGGCCATCGGCTCTCCATTCGGCTTCGAGAACACCATTACGTCGGGCATCGTCAGCGCGAAAGCGCGGGCGCTTCCGGATGAGAACTACGTGCCCTTCATCCAGACCGATGTAGCGGTCAATCCCGGCAATTCCGGCGGCCCGCTGTTCAACATGGACGGCGAAGTGGTCGGCATGAATTCGCAGATCTTCAGCCGCACCGGCGGGTTCATGGGCTTGTCCTTCGCCATCCCGATCGACGTGGCCATGCAGGTCAAGGATGACCTGATAACCAACGGCAAAGTCACACGCGGCCGCATCGGCGTGCAGATCCAGGACGTGAACCAGGCGCTGGCCAATTCATTCGGCCTGCCGAAGCCACAAGGCGCGCTCATCAGTGGCGTGGAACCGGGCAGCCCCGCTGAGAAAGCCGGCTTGAAATCGGGCGATGTGGTGCTCAGCGTCAACGGCAAGGAGTTCAATCAACTCTCCGAACTGTCCGGCGCGATTGCCGCAACCAAGCCGGGAAACACCGCCCACCTGCAGGTATGGCGTGACAGCAAAAGCCGCGACGTGGACGTCAAGGTCGCCGAGTTGATGGACCAGAAAGTCGCCGTGAAGAGCGCTGGTGATGAGCAGACATCGGCGAAGCTCGGACTGACGGTACGCGAGCTGGCGCCGGACGAGCGCGCGCAGCTCAAGACCGAAGGCGGCCTGGTGGTCCAGAACGCGTCCGGCGCAGCGGCTCGCGCCGGCATTCAGGCCGGCGACGTGATCCTGGCGTTCAACGACACGCCGTTGAAATCGGTCGAGCAGTTGAAGAACCTGATGAAGAAAACCGACAAGACGATCGCGCTGCTGATCCAGCGGGATGCAAACCGGATGTACGTCCCGGTGCAGGTCGGCTGAGCGGATTTCGCTTCCAGTAAGAAGGCATGCTGCAAATTGCAGCATGCCTTTTTTTCGCGATGCAGAATGGGCGGGCCTGGCCCACAATGAGGTTGCTGTGGTCGAACACAACCAGCGTCCTTTAGCCAAGCTGACTGGCGCCCAAACCCATGAAAGGTAACGCCCCTGCCATGACGGGCCCGGCCCGGGCCTCAAAAGTGCTTAAAAAGTAGGCGGGAAAACCGCGATGCCGGCTTAAACTGCCCGGAGCCCCAAGACTGGCGCGGCAGCTTGCGGCAGTTCGGGATTCGTGGCTCAATTTGCATGCATAAAATCAAAAATAAATAATAAGATCAAATATCACCGTAGTCGTGTTGCAGCAGGTGTGGCAATTGCCAACAAACAAAAGCATTCGGCGGTCTAGGGAGGCCGAGGTGCAAAGCAAAGAACATTCAAGTGATTACTCCGACCTCAGTCCGGAGTTGATCGAGGTTGTCCGCGCGTTGCAGGCGTCGCTGGCGGAAAAACGCGTGCGCCAGCAACTTCAATCCGTCGATAGCGATCAACCTTCGAAGCTCGAGTCCGCCTTCACTGCGCAGCAAGCCAAACGCGCAGGCCGGCCGGATGTGATCAGCCATCCACAACTGCTTGCCGCGGTGGTGGAATCCGCGGACGCTGGAATCATCAGCGAAACCTGGAACGGCGTGCTGCTGACCTGGAATAGGGGGGCGGAGCGCATTTTCGGCT
This sequence comes from Betaproteobacteria bacterium, assembly GCA_025357235.1. Taxonomy (GTDB): domain Bacteria; phylum Pseudomonadota; class Gammaproteobacteria; order Burkholderiales; family JACQAP01; genus JACQAP01. Next base: position 19,390 of record JANXPQ010000124.1, on the reverse strand, counting down.
ACACCGCCGCGGAAATGATAGGCAACAGCCGGGCCTGCCTGATTCCCGAGTTCCTGAAAAACGAGGATGCCAAGATCATGAACAATGTGATCGAAGGCAAGGCCACGTTGAACCGCGAGACCGTCTGGCAGCACAAGGACGGCAAATTCGTCGATGTGGCGGTAAGTTTCTCCCCCGTTGTCGAGAACGACAAGGTTGTGCGCCTGTCCGTGGTCGTCAGCGATATCACCGATCGCAAGCGCATGGAGCGGGCGCTGATGGAGAGCGAGCGCAAGCAGCGCCAGCGCGCGGCGGAACTGAGAATCGTCCTCGATGCCGTGCCGGCGGCCGTCTGCATTGCCAATGATCCGGAATGCAAGTCGATCACGGGCAATCGCATGGCCTACGACCTGTTGCGCCTGCCGCAGGGCAGCAATCTGGCGGTCACGGATTTGGAGGACGAAAAGCCGGCGCCTTTCCGCATGTTCCGCAATGGGCGCGCGCTGGAGGCACATGAATTGCCGGTGCAGATGTCCGCTTTCCGCGGCATCGAGGTGCGCGACTTCGAACAGGATGTCGTTTTCGACGACGGCAGCATCCGTCACCTGATCGGCAACGCCGCTCCATTGCGGGACGCCGGCGGAAAGGTCTATGGGGCCGTGGGGGCCTTCATCGACATCACGACGCGCCGGAACATGGAAGAGCAGATCCGGCGCATGGCGCACTTCGATTCCCTGACCAACCTGCCGAATCGGATCCTGCTGATGGACCGCCTTGAGCAGGCGCTGGCGATCTCGCAGCGCAACCATTCCAAGACTTCGGTCATTTTCATGGATCTCGATCATTTCAAGGAGATCAACGACAGCCTCGGCCATCATGTCGGCGACATGCTGCTGCAACAGGTGGCCGAACGCATCCGCGGCGTGCTGCGGGAGGTCGACACGGTGTCCCGGCTGGGTGGCGACGAGTTCGTCATGGTGCTGCCGGAACTGCGGCACAGCGAAGATGCCACGACCATTGCACAGAAGCTGTTGCACGCACTCGATGAAGATTTTTTCATATCCGGCGACAAACTGCGCATTTCGCCCAGCCTTGGCATCAGCATCTACCCCGATCACGCGAGCGATGCCAGCACGCTGATCCGCATTGCCGACAAGGCGATGTATCATGCCAAACAGGCCGGCAGGAATACCTACCGCTTCTACGATGAAACGATGAAATCCTGTCCTCGCCGATTCCGGAGCAATGCCATGCGCCCCGGAACGCCACGAAAAGAGGTTGCGGATGAATGAGCGCTGGTACCGCGATGTAGTGGAATTGTCCCGGGACGCCATTTACGTCTGGTGCGACGGCTTTTTTGTCTTTGCCAATCGCGCGACCGCCCAACTGTTCGGCGTTCAGTCCCCGGAAGATCTGATCGGCCTGCGCATATTCGATTTTATCCATCCCGATTCGATCCCTGTTGCGCAAGGCAGGCTGCAGAGATTGCTCGTCGATAAGGAACAGCTTCCACCCCAGGAAATGAAAATGATCCGCGCAGACGGCCGGATCATCGACGTCGAAGTCGTCGCAACGCTGTTCGATTACCACGGACGCACAGCGGCGCATGTGATTCTGCGCGACATCGCCGATCGCAAGATGCTCCAGCACGACCAGTTGCTGCGCCTGCAGGAGGAAGCCGAGCGTCAGCGCCTGCAGGCCGAGCGCGACTACTTCCACCAGTTGTTCGAAACCACTCCCAACCTTGCCTGGACTGCGCGTCCCGACGGCTATATCGATTACGTGAATCAGCGCACGCTTGAGTATCTATCACTGCAAGCCAGCGACATAGAAGGGTGGAGCTGGCAGCAGTTCGTGCATCCGGACGACCTGCCTGGTGTCGCGATTCGATGGTCGCACAGCCTGACAACCGGCGAACTCTACGAGGTAGAAATGCGATTGCGCGCCAGCTCCGTCGGGATATACCGCTGGCATCTGTCGCGCGGCATGGCCGTGCACAATGACCAGGGAGAGATCCTGCGCTGGGTCGGCACGACTACCGACATCCACGACCAGAAGGAAGCGCGCGCCGTGCTGGAACAATCCCAGATACGGCTGGCGGAAGCCGTGCGGCTGCGCACGGAGGATCTGCTCAACGCGAATACGGCGCTGCGCGAAGAAATAGAGGAGCGCAAGCACGTAGAAAAAGCCTTGCGCGCCTCACGCGAGAAACTGCGCAGGTTATCGGCGCACCTTCAGTCCGCGCGTGAGTCCGAGCGCGCCGCCGTCGCCAGAGAAATTCATGACGAACTCGGCGCCACGCTGACTGCGGTCAAGATGGATCTGAGCTGGTTTGCGAAAACACTCACGGACGGCCAGCTGCCGCGCACTGACAAACTTTCCGAAGCCGTCGAACTGGTCGATTCCGCCATTCAGACGGTAAAGCGCATCGCCACGGAACTGCGGCCCAGCATCCTCGACCATCTTGGCCTGTGGCCGGCGTTGCAGTGGCAATTGCAGGAATTCGAATTGAATTTCGGCATACCTTGCCAAATCGATCCGGCGCCGGTGGGCGTCATGCTCGAAACGGACGCCCAGACGGCCGTGTTTCGCATCTTCCAGGAGGCGCTGACGAACATTGCGCGCCATGCGCACGCAACCAACGTGCATGTGGACTTGCGGCCCGACCGCAACGGCATCCTGGTCAGAATCAGTGACAATGGTATTGGCCTGCCTCCCGGCAAGATCGTGGAGCCGGATGCTTGCGGCATCCAGGGCATGCGCGAACGGGCCAGGACTTTTGGCGGCGACGTGAGATTTGAACAAACCGAGGGCGGCGGGACCAGCGTGCTGGTGAAATTCCCTGCGCGCTACAAGGTTTCGAAGCGCGCACGCCTCGATCGCGAGGCGGTATGACATGACCAGAGCGCTGATCGTCGATGACCATACCATCACGCGCGCGGGCCTGCGGCGGATACTCTCCGATACTGCCCAGCAGATCATTGTCGGCGAAGCGGCAAATGGCGCCGAGGCAGTGGAATTGGTCATGTCCCAGCAATGGGACATCGTAATGCTGGACATCAGCCTGCCGGACCGCAGCGGACTCGAAGTGCTCAAAGTCATCAAGAAGGCGCGTCCCGCGCTTCCGGTGCTGGTACTCAGCATGTATCCGGTGGACCAGTACGCCCTGCGCGTCTTGCGTGCCGGTGGCGCAGGCTACCTGACCAAGGAAAGCGCACCTGACCAGCTATTGGAAGCCGTGCGCCGGGTGATTTCGGGCATGCGCTATATCACCCCGGAGGTCGCGGAATGCATTGCCCAGGACTGGAATCGCAACCCGGTGCAATCGGCGCTCGAGACGCTTTCCGATCGCGAGTTCGAAGTCATGCGATTGATCGCCTCCGGTAAATCGGTCGGCGATATTGCCAAAGATCTCTCCCTGAGCGTCAAGACTGTAAGCACCTACCGCACCCGCATTCTGCAAAAACTGCAGTTGCGCCACAATGCCGAATTAACCCACTATGCAGTCATTAACAATCTGATCTATTGAAATAATTTCCTTTCCTCCGTATTACAAGTCTTGTAGGACAAAATCGTACAGCGTTGTCGGACAACCACCGATTGCACGGTGGAGTGCGTTACCCAATGCTTCGTATCGATGGCATATACCTATTTGAAGGAGGAAACTAACCCCATTCACCCGCACAGAAGTACGGGCGCTCGATCGACGATACGCCGTCTTCTGGTCCGGCACTGCGCCGCCGCAGGCAGAGAGTCCGCAGCGCAACTCACGACTTGCCGCGCTTCCGATGTCACGGAAAGCTCGTGGCACTGCAAGTATCCAGCCCCCCTCAGCCGCGGGCCGGGCGGAGTTGTATCCGGCGCATCCGGGCCGGGCTGCCTCGCACCATGCCCTCCCTTCGCATGAATACCCCGAACAGCCCTATGCCGATTGTCGGCTTCTGCGCCGCACTGGCCATCCTCACGGTCATGTCGGCCGTGTCCTATTTCAGTGTGAAGGGATTGGTGGAAAGAGCGGGCTGGGTCGAACATACGCAAACCGTGCTGCGCGAAACAGAAGCGGTGCTTTCCGATCTGAAGGATGTGGATACCGGGGTACGCGGTTACCTGATTTCGGGCCAGAAATCCTTTCTCTCCCCTTATTCCGACGCACTTGCCAGCATCCCTGCACACCTGCATCGGCTCAATGAACTTACCACAGACAACGACGAACAGCAGAAAAAGATCCGCGACCTTGAGAAACTGGTCGATCAGCGTCTTCAAGAGGCCGCCTTCTTCCTCAAAATGGCCGGCACCGATGGCCTGCTCGTGTCCGCACAGGCGAAAATCCATATTGCCGCGGGCAAGCTGACCATGGACGAAATACGAAGCCTCGTGAGCGAAATGCGGGCGCGGGAGGAAAAGCTGCTGGTTCAGCGCGCGGAGGACTCGAAGCGCAGTTCGGACCGGGCAACCGCCATCATTGTCGCCGGCACTCTCACCAGTATCGCGATGCTGGTCGCCGCCTTCGCGCTTCTTCGCAAGGAGATAGGACAGCGGGCAAGCGCCGAGCATGCCGCGCAGGCAGCCGCCGCGGAGACGCAGAGCTTGTACAACGAAGCACCCTGCGGCTATCACTCCGTAGATAAAAGCGGCACATTCGTGCGCATCAACGACACCGAACTGGCGTGGCTCGGATACAGCCGCGACGAGGTCATCGGAAAAATAAAATTCATCGACGTTGTCGCACCGGAGTGCGTGCAATCCGTATTGGAGAACTTTCCAAAGCTCGTTCGGGGTGGCAAAACCACGGACCTCGAATACACGATGGTCCGCAAGGACGGCAGCACGTTCCCGGTTGCCGTCAACGCGGTTCCACTGCTCGATGCAGATGGGAACTACAAAATGAGCCGCACGACCATGTTCGATACCACCGCAATGAAACGGGTGGAGCGCCAGTTCAAGCAAGCCAACGACTTTCTCGACGCGGTAGTCGAGAACATTCCGAGCATGATCTTTGTCAAGGATGCGCAGAGCCTGCGCTTCGTCAGAATAAACAGGGCCGAGGAAGAGCTTCTCGGAATGCCACGCGAGGCCCTGATCGGCAAGAGCGACCATGAGCTTTTCCCCAAAGAACAGGCGGATCACTTCGTCGCCAAGGATCGGGAAGTGCTGGCGAAAAAAGGCGTGGTGGAAATCGCGGAAGAAAAGCTTACCACCGCTACCGGCACGCTGATCCTGCGCACCCGCAAGATAGGCCTGCGCGACAGCGAAGGCCGGCCGCAATATCTGCTGGGCATCTCGGACGACATCACGGAGCAGAAGAGAACCGAAGAGGCAATCCGGACGCTCAATGCCAACCTGGAGGTCCGGGCCAATCAGCTCGAGGCGGCCAACAAGGAACTGGAGAGCTTCAGCTATTCCGTTTCCCACGACCTGCGGGCGCCGCTGCGGGCAATCGACGGCTTCAGCAAGATCTTCGAGGAAGACTACGGCGGCCATGTAGACGATGAGGGGCGGCGTCTGCTGACGGTCGTCCGTGACAACAGCCAGCGAATGGGCGTATTGATCGATGACTTGCTGGCCTTTTCTCGACTGGGCCGGCAGTCTCTATCCACCGAACGAGTCGACATGAAGTCGCTGGTGGTCGAGGCGCTGGACAGCATCCGAGCCGCGGATCCCGGTATCGATGCCTCCACGGTGGTGATTCGCGACCTTCCCGCCACCACGGCCGATCCGGCTCTGCTCAAGCAAGTCTGGGTCAACCTGCTGTCGAACGCACTCAAGTACAGCTCGACCAGAGACGCTCCGCAAATCGAAGTCGGCTTCCTGGCCGCGGCAACCGCGCACGACCATGTGACTTATTTTGTAAAGGACAACGGCGTCGGTTTCGACATGCGCTATTACGACAAACTCTTCGGCGTGTTCCAGCGCCTGCACAGGATCGAGGAGTTTTCGGGGACCGGGGTCGGACTCGCCATTGTCCATCGGCTGGTCACCCGTCATGGCGGCAGGGTCTGGGCCGAAGCCGAACTGGACAAGGGTGCAACGTTTTTTTTCTCCCTGCCGGGAGGAGGACAAGATGACCGGATTTGAGAATGTGGAAATTCTGCTGGTCGAGGACAATTCGACGGATGCCGAACTGGCGATACGCGCGCTGAGGAAAAAGAACCTCGCGAACAACCTGGTCTGGGTTAAGGATGGAGTCGAAGCTCTGGATTTCGTCTTCTGCAAGGGTCAGTACGAGAACAGGGTCAACTCCACGCCGAAACTGATCCTGCTCGACCTGAAACTTCCCAAGATCGACGGCATCGAAGTATTGCGTACCCTCAAGTCCGATGCCAGGACCAAGACTGTGCCGGTGGTCGTGCTGACGTCGTCTCACGAAGAGCGCGACATCGTCGAGAGCTATCAGCTTGGCGTTAACAGCTACATCGTCAAACCCGTCGACTTCGACAAGTTCCTTGAGATGGTTTCGCAGGTTGGCCTGTACTGGTCTGTGGTAAACAAAGTGCCGCAGGCTATTTGAATGGCGTGCGATGACAATTTCAAATACATGGAAATCCCGGCCTCGGGATCGACAATAGCTTGCGCATTTTGCTGGTGGAGGATCTGGCCTCCGACGCCGAACTCGAAATGCGCGAACTGCGGCGCAGCGGCCTTGTTTTCGACGCGCGCACTGTCGAGACGGAAGCTGATTTCCGGCGCGAGCTGGATAGTTTCAAGCCGGATATCATTCTTTCCGACTTTTCCCTGCCGCGCTTCAGCGGCATGGCGGCATTGACCATTGCGCGCGAGATTCGGCCCGAGCTTCCCTTCATTTTTGTTTCCGGCACCATCGGCGAGGAAAACGCAGTAGAGGCGCTCCGCAATGGCGCGACGGACTACGTCCTCAAGACGAATCTCCAGCGTTTTCCCTCCGCAGTGCGCCGCGCGATATCGGAAGCGCAGGAGAAAAAGGCGAGAAAGCAAGCCGAAGACAGGGCGAAGACCCTGCAGACGCAGTTTTCGATGTTCATGAATCACCTTCCCGCATCGGCATTCGCCAAGGACCAGGACGGCAGGTTCGTATTCGTCAATCCGACTTTCGTATCCATGGCGGGCAGGCATGTCGACGACATGCTGGGAAAAACGACGGCGGACCTGTATCCCCCGGATTACATCGACGCGATCATCGCCAACGACCGCAAGGTCATGGAGGAGAAGCTGCCCTATCGCACAGTCGAAAAAGTCACTTTCGGCGGGCCGGACCGCTTTTTCCTGGTTTCCAAATTTCCCATCCTGGAAGACGACGGCCAGGTGGCAATGCTGGGCGGCATCGCGCTGGATATCACCGACCGTCTGCACATGGAGCAGGCGCTCAAGATCAGTGAAGAACGCTTCCGAGGCATCGTGGAGACAACCGAAGAACGTGTCTGGGAGTGCGATCTGCAATTCCGCATGACTTATAACAACCCGGCACTAACCCGCATCCTTGGTTATCAGCCCGCCGAGATGCTCGGGAGAAGTTCGTTTGAAATCCTGGACGAAAAGGAAGGCGAAAAACAGAAGCAGGCGATGAATCTACGCACTGCGGAGCGTTCCGGCTGGCGCGGGGCCGTGCTCAAGGCGCGGCACAAGAACGGCAGCGTCAGATGGCTGGAAAGCAACGGCATGCCGTTGTTCGGCGAAGATGGATCGTTGACCGGCTTCCGCGGCGCGGATCGTGACGTTACACAACGCATATTGCAGGAGCAGAAACTGGCCCGCCTGTCGCGCATTCGCGATGTGCTGGGCAGCTTTTCGTCCGCGATCATCCGCCTTCGGCAACGCGAAGAACTGCTACAGGAATTCTGCCGCATTGCCGTGGAAATCGGCGGCATGCGCATGGCCTGGGTGGGGCTGGTCGATGAAAATGCAGTGTCTCTTCGCCCTGTGGCTTCCCATGGAGCAGTCGACGGATTTCTCGACGTGCTCGACTTCTCGATCACGCCGCACTCACCCGCGCAGGATACGCTGGCCGCAGTTGCGGCACGCCAGGAAGCACAACAGATCGTAAACGACATTGAATATTCCGCAACGCCGCAGTTCTGGCGCGAGCAAGCGTTGCAGCGCGGATATCGTGCCGCGGCAGCACTGCCCTTCATGTCGGGGACCCGCGTGGCGGCGGTCGGCGTGCTGTTCGCAGCGGAAGGCAATTTTTTCAACGAAGACCAGCTCAAGCTGCTTGCGGACCTGTCGGCCGACGCTTCGATTGCGCTCGAGCGCATGGAAAAGCAGGATCGCATCGACTATCTCTCCTACTACGACACCATTTCCGGCATAGCCAATCGCACGCTGTTCCTGGAACGTCTGCAACAATTCTTGCACGAGGAAAAACGCAACGGCAGAAAACTCGCGCTGATGATCCTGGATATCGAGAGATTCCGGTTCATCAACGAATCCATGGGTCGCGGGGCCGGAGACAGCCTGCTCAAGGCGCTGGCCGACCGCCTGCTCGAGACACACGACAGCGAGTGCATAGGCCGGATCGGCATGAACAGTTTCGCCATCGTATTGCCCAACGTGACCGACGAGATCCATGCTTCCCGCCTGATCGAGGAAAAGCGCAAGGTACTTCTGCTGAGTCCTTTCACGATCGACGGGCGCGACTTGCGGGTGGCGGCCCGCTGCGGCGTTGCTATTTTTCCGGGGGACGGAAGCGATCCCGAGACGTTGATGCGCAACGCTGAAGCGGCGCTGGCGCGGGCAAAACAGGCAGGCGAGGCCGCCGTGTACTACACCCCCAAACTCAATGCCGATGTCGCCGAACGGCTTGGCCTGGAAAACAAGTTGCGCCAGGCGCTGGAGGAACACCACTTCGTGCTGCACTACCAGCCCAAGGTCAGCCTGGCGAGTGGCGAGATCGAGGGATTGGAGGCACTGCTGCGCTGGAACGATCCGGATAGCGGCCTGGTGCAACCGGCACGGTTCATTCCCATTCTGGAAGAAACCGGAATGATCCTCGAAGTCGGGAAATGGGCCTTGATCGAGGCGGCGCGCGTGTACCGCAAATGGAAAGCAGAAGGCATCGACGCGAAACGCATTGCGGTCAACGTCTCGCCGATCCAGTTGCGGCAGCGCGACTTCGTGGATTTTGTCCGGCGGGTATTTGTCGATTATGGGCCGGAGATCGGCATCGACATCGAAATCACCGAAAGCATGGTCATGCAGGACATGGAACGCAGCACGGAGATCCTGCATGCATTGCGTGATGCGGGAGCCAAGATCGCAATGGACGATTTCGGTACCGGTTATTCCTCATTGAGTTATCTGGCACGACTGCCGATCGACGCGCTGAAGATCGACCGTTCCTTCATCAGTACCATTACCGAGAACCAGGACGATGCCGAGATCGCATCGGCGATTATTTCCATGGCGCATTCGCTCCGGCTGATTACCATTGCGGAGGGCGTCGAAACACGCGCCCAGTACGACCTGCTGCGCAAGCTGGGCTGCCAGCAGATCCAGGGTTATCTGATCAGCCGGCCCGTGCCCGAGGACGAAATCCTCAAAATGCTCCCACGCAGTTAGCCGCGCAGAAAATCGAAGTCGCAGCCGCCGTCGGCCTGCAGGATATGTTCGTTGTAGAGCCGCGCATATCCCCTCAGCGGCAGGGGCGGTAACTGGAAACCCTCGCGACGCCGGTTCATCTCCTCCTCGCTGACCAGCAAGTCCAGTTTCCTGTCCTTGACTGACAGGCGGATGCGATCGCCGCTTTTCACCAATGCCAACGGGCCGCCCGATGCGGCGTCCGGCGTTATATGCAAAATCACCGTGCCGAACGCCGTGCCACTCATGCGGGCATCGGATATTCGCACCATGTCCTTGAGTCCCTTTTGCGCCAGCTTCTTCGGAATGGGCAGGTAACCCGCCTCCGGCATCCCCGAAGGGCTGCGTGGGCCGGCATTCTTCAGCACCAGAAAATCGTCCTTGGTGACATCGAGATCGGGCAAATCGATCCGCGCGGACAAATCTTCCAGCGACTCGAACACCACGGCCCTGCCCTCCTTTTCGAACAGGCCGTCGTCGGCGGCGGCCCGCTTCAGGATCGCACCTCCCGGAGCGAGGCTGCCGAACAGCGCGACCAGCCCACCTGCCGGCGTGATCGGCACGGAGCGGGCGCGGATAACGCCGCGATCGACGAATGGAACGGGGCGCGCCAACCGCATACCCAGCGTTTCTCCAGTCACGGTCAGGCAATCGAGGTGCAGCAAGTCCTTCAGTTCGAGGAGCAAGGCACTCATGCCGCCGGCTGCATGGAAATCCTGCATGTAGTGGCTGCCCGTCGGTTTGAGATCGATCAGCACCGGCGTTTCGTCGGAGAGCCGGTTCAGGTGTTCCAGCGAAATCCGCACCCCCGCGCGTCCGGCGATGGCCGTGAGATGGATGATCGCGTTGGTCGAACCGCCGATTGCCAGCAACACCCGCAACGCGTTCTCGACCGATTTTTCGGTGACGATCGCGGATGGACGCGGCCCCTTTGTCTTGATCATGTTCATCGCGCAAACGCCGGTTGCCTCCGCCGCGCGTATGCGGTCGGCGTGCACTGCGGGAATCGCCGCCGTGTCCGGCAGGCTCATGCCCAATGCTTCGGCAACGCACGCCATGGTGCTGGCCGTTCCCATGACAGCACAGGTGCCGGCCGTGGTAGCGAGATTGCCTTCGATTTCGTCGATGCCTTCGTCGCTGACTTCGCCGGCGCGATACTTTCCCCAGAAGCGCCGGCAATCGGTACAGGCGCCCAACCGCTCACCGCGGAAAGGCATGGCCATCATCGGGCCGGTCACCAGCTGGATCGCCAGCACGTCGGCTGAAATCGCGCCCATCAGTTGCGCGGGCACGGTCTTGTCGCAGCCGCCGATCAGCACGACCGCATCCATGGGCTGCGCCTTCACCATTTCCTCGATGTCCATCGCCATGAGGTTGCGGAACATCAGGCTGGTCGGACTCAGGAACACTTCGCCGAGCGAAATGGTCGGAAAGTCGACCGGCAGGCCGCCCGACCCAAGCACCCCGCGTTTGACCGCCTCCACCAGTTCCGGCACATAACGATGGCAGTTATTGAATCCGCTTGCCGATTGGGCGATGCCGACGATCGGCCGGTTCAGCATATCCTTGGAGTAGCCCATCGACCGGGCGAAGGAGCGCCTCAGGTAGGCGGCAAACTCCGGGTCACCGTAGTTGGTCAGGTTGCGGCGGATGCCGCTTTTTTCTTTGTTGTCGGCCATGATCTCGAAAGAGGAAAATGAGCCGCTATGATAGGTTCACCCGCCGTTTCACGCCAACCGGAGTTTCCATGAGACCGCTGATTGCCCTCGTTTTGCTTGCCTGGCTGGGCTCCGCATTCGCCCAGCCGGCGCCATTGGACCTGAAAGGGTCCCGCATCAACCTCGATGCGCGTGCCGCCGAGGAAGTGGACAACGACGTGATGCGTGCCACCCTGTTCGTCGAGATGGAGGACGAAGACGCCGGCAAACTGGCCGAGAAGATCAATCAGATCACCAATGATTCACTGAAACTGGCCAAGGGTTTTTCCGGGCTGCGAACGAAGACGTCCGGTTATTCCACCTATCCCGTCACGGACAAGAACAAAATCGTACGCTGGCGATCGAGATCCGAGATTGCCGTGGAAGGCGAGGATTTCCGGCGCATGACGGACTCGATAGGAAAGCTTCAGACCGCCATGCAGCTTGGCGCGGTGGGGTTTTCGGTTTCGCCGGCAAGACGCGCGAAAGTCGAGGAGGCACTCACGCAATCGGCCATCGCCGAATTCCTGCGCAAGGCGGACGCCGCAACGAAAGGATTCAGGGGGTCGAAATTCCGCGTGCTCGAAGCCACCATTTCCGCGGACGGCGGGAACATTCCGCCACCGCGGCCGATGGTCATGATGAAATCGTTGTCGTCCTCCGATGCGCCCGCAGCGAATTTCGAGGCCGGCAGCAGCCGCATTACCGTCACCCTGAACGGCGCCATCCTGATTCCGAGGTAGGTTAAACGCGTTCGATGACGGTCGCGGTGGCCTGGCCGTGGCCGATGCACATGACCTGAAGGCCGAGCGTGCCGCCGGTCGCTTCCAGTCCGGCAAGCATTTTTGCCATCAGGCCTGCGCCGGTGGCGCCCAGCGGATGGCCGTGGGCTATCGCGCCGCCCCAGGGATTGACTTTCGCCATGTCCGGATTCAATTCCCTGGCCCATGACAGCACGACCGTCGCAAACGCCTCGTTGATCTCGATCCAGTCCAGATCTCCTATCGTCAATCCGGCTTTGGCCAACGCAAGCCGCGTGGCGGGAATGACGCCGGTCAGTTGCATCGTCGGATCGGAGCCGACGGCGACGCGCGCGCGAAAACGCGCCTTCACCCGCAGGCCGTCGGCCCGCGCCGCGCGCGCGCTCGCCACGAGCACCGCAGATGCGCCGTCGGATAGCTGGCTTGAATTCGCCGCCGTCACCACGCCTTTCCCCTCGGGACGAAACGCCAGTTTCAGCGAAGCCATTTTGGCTTCGTCGATCTGTGCGCGAACGCCCTCGTCCCGCTCGATCCGCAACGGCCCGCCGTCCGGCGCGACGCCCGTCACCGGAATCAGTTCCCGGTTCAGCCCGGCTTTTTGCGCAAGCGCGGCGCGGCGGTGACTTTCCTTGGCGAACTCGTCGACAGCCTGCCGTGACAGTCCCCACTTGTCGGCGACGCGCTCCGCGCTCTCCCCCTGATGGATCAGCTCGTGGCGTTTGAACAGTTCGGGATTGAGCTTTTCGAAACCGTTGACCGGACCGCCCAATCCGATGTCGAGGAACATGGGCACGCGGCTCATGCTTTCGACGCCGCAGCCGATGACATAGTCCATGTCCCCGGCAGAGACCGCCTGTGCGGCGAAGTGCACGGCTTGCTGGCTGGAGCCGCACATCCGGGTTAACGACACCCCGGGAACTTCCATCGGCAGCTTCGACAGCAATACGGCAAGGCGCGCCGGGTTGGCGCCCTGCTCTCCAGCCAGCGTAACGGTGCCGTCGATGACGTCCTCGATTTTCCGCGCATCGATGCCCGCGCGCTCAATCAGGCCATCGATCACATGCGCCAGCAAAGCATCCGGCCGCTGTTCCCGCAACACGCCGCCACGCCGCCCGAACGGCGTGCGCGCGGCATCGACAATCATCGCCTCGCTCATGACAAGCTCCTCACCGGGGATTACGGCTGAATCTGATCGTTCCCTTCTCGATGCCCTCGAGCACGACCGAAATGCCGCCGCTGGCAATCATCCATTCCAGCCGGTGGTCACGATACTGGCGCACGATCTGTCTGCTCGCCAACATCTGGCCGAGGTCGGGCATCTTGTCGATCGCCGCCTGCATCTGTGCCTTCACTTTTGCGACGCTGTCGCGCTGGTTCACGCGCGCGAACCAGGCGGCCAGCTTCGAGTCCTTCGGCGGCAGGTAACCGTACCCCGCCGACCGGTTCAGGTAAGGAATCACCGAGAGATCGCCCCAGCCGAAGGCATCGCCGTTGAACCAGGGACGAGCGCCCAACGCGCGGTCGAGCCATGCTTGCAATTGCTCGATATTCTTCCTGCCGTACGCCACCAGCTTGTCGGCCAGGGGTCCGCTTGCACGCTTGTAGCGAAGGACCTCGAACGTTCCCCAATTGTTCTGCTCGTACTGCGTATCCATCACGTCCTCGATCATGCGAACGCGCGCCCGTTCGGCGGGCGCCTTCGGCAACAGCGCAGGAACGGGCCACTTGTCCTCGAGGTATTCGAGTATTACCGTGGAATCGAACACGCGGAAATCGCCGTCCACCAGCGTGGGGACTTCGGCCTTCGGATTCGCGTCGACGAATTCACCGCCGGCCGTTCCCTTGGACATGCCTTCGGGGATTGCCGTTTCGTATTCGATCCCCTTCTCGTTCAGGGCGATCTTGACCTTCATAGCATACGCCGAGAGCGGATGTTCGTAGAGCTTCAGCATCTGTTCTTCCTTTTTTGTCTTTTCAAGCAGCCAGCCGGCAGCCATGTCACGTCGTGAGCACGACCTTGCCGGTGACGCGCTTGTTCAGCACTTCATTGAGCGCTTCCGCCGCCCGTTCCAGCGGATAGGTGGCATGGATGTGCGGCTTTATTTTTCCGGCGGCGTACATCGCCATCAACTCCCAGTTGTTCTCGCGGTTGTGCTCGGGTTCGTTTTTGGTGAACGAACCCCAGAACACGCCCACGATGGAGCAACCCTTCAGCAGCGTCAGATTCAGCGGGACCTTGGGAATGTCGCCGGCGGCAAATCCCACCACCAAGAAACGTCCTTTCCATGCCATGTCGCGCAAAGCCGGCTCCGAGTAAGGTCCTCCGACGGGATCGTAGACGACATCCACGCCTTTGCCTGCGGTAATGGCCTTGATCCGCGCGCGCAGATCTTCGGCACCGTAGTTGATGACTTCGTCGGCGCCGTTGTCCCGGCACACCTTCAGCTTCGCGTCGCTGGAAGCCGCCGCGATGACGCGGGCGCCCATGGCCTTGCCAAGCTGGATCGCAGCCAGCCCCACGCCGCCCGCTGCGCCCAACACCAGCAAAGTCTCGCCGGCCTTGATCTCCGCCCTGTCCTTGAGGGCGTGATATGACGTCCCATAGGTCAGTACAAACGCAGACGCTGGCACGAAATCCATGTTCGCGGGCATCGGTATCGTGCGGTCCGCATCGACGAGCATCTCCTCGGCGAAACCGCCCCAGGTATTGAATGCGATGACGCGGTCGCCGGGCTTGACCCGCGTCACGCCTTCACCGACTTCCTTGACTACGCCCGCCACCTCGCCGCCGGGAGAAAACGGCATCTCCGGCTTGAACTGATACTTGCCCTGGATGATCAGCGTATCGGGAAAATTCACGCCGCATGCTTTCACGCTCACGACGACCTGCCCACTCGCGGGCTTCGGCGAAGGAATGTCCTCGATGACCAGCGTCCCGGGCATTCCCCATGCTTTGCACAATACGGCTTTCACAGATCGAACCTCTCTTGATTCATTCGTAAACCTTCGTGTTGACGCGTTCAGCGCTTAAGGATTTTTTCGACCTGCTGCCAGCCGGCTTCGGCCATGGGCCTGGCGCGCTTGCCCTGCTCCAGCGCATGCGCGCTCGCCGCTGTACCATCCTTCACCCGGCCCATGATCCCCTGCAGGATGCCGGCGAGGCGGAACATGTTGTACGCCATGTAGAAATCCCAGTTCGGGATGTGGTCGCGGCCGGCGCGACGGCAATAGGCAGCGACGTACTCCTGCTCCGTGGGAATGCCGAGCGCCGTGAAGTCGATGCCCATCATGCCGCGGAACTGCCCGGGCGTCAGGCGCCAGGTCATGCAGTGATAGGCAAAATCGGCCAGCGGGTGTCCGAGCGTGGACAATTCCCAGTCGAGTACTGCGAGGATCTTCGGCTCAGTCGGATGGAACATGACGTTGTCCATGCGATAGTCGCCATGAACAATGGTCGTCTCGTCGCCTTGCGGAATATTTTTCGGCAACCATTCGATCAGATTCTCCATCGCCTCGATGCGCTCGGTTTCGGAGGCGCGATATTGCTTGGTCCAGCGATTGATCTGGCGTTCGATGTAGTTGCCGGGCTTGCCGTAATCGGCCAGGCCGATGCCCGCGTAATCCACCGAATGCAGCAGGGCAATGACGCGATTGAGTTCATCGAAATAGGCGCCGCGCTGCGCCTTGTCCATTCCCGGCAGCGACGGATCCCAAAGCACCCGGCCCGCGACATAGTCCATGACATAAAACGCGGTGCCGATGACGGCATCGTCTTCGCAGAGGCAATAGGTTTTCGCGACGGGAAAGCCGCTGCGATGCAACGCGGTGATGACGCGATATTCCCGGTCTACCGCATGTGCCGATGGCAGGAGCTTGCCAGGTGGCTTGCGCCGCAGAACATAGCGCCGGTCCCCGGCTTTGAGCATAAAAGTCGGATTGGACTGCCCGCCCTTGAACTGCTCGACCTCGAGCTTGCCCGCGAAGCCTTCCACGTTTTCACGCAAATAGCGTTCGAGGCTCGTGACGTCGAAGCGATGTCGCTCCGGTACAGGCATCGTACCGATAAAGTCGTCGTGCATGTTTCCTTTATCCCCCCGCTCAAGCAGCGGCGAGAATACCACCCTTCGCTGAGGACGGGGCAGCGCGGCTCGACTGTCAAATTCACCGTGCTAGAATCGGCCGCATGAAAATATTCAAGGATCGGGTGGCCGTCGTCACCGGCGGCGCAAGCGGGCTGGGCCGTGCCATGGCGCTGCGCTTCGCGCGCGAAGGCGTGAAGATCGTGCTCGCCGACATCGAGAAAGAGGCGCTGGGCAGAACCGAGAAGGAATTCAAGGACGCGGGCTACCCGGTTCTCGCAGTACGCACAGACGTTTCCAGCGGCCGTGACGTCGATGCGCTGGCCGACAAGGCGTTCAAGACTTTCGGCGGCGTGCACATTCTCTGCAACAACGCGGGCGTCGCGCCCGGCGGCACCATCTGGGAACAAAGCGAGAAAGACTGGGAATGGACGCTGGGCGTCAACGTCTGGGGCGTGATTCACGGCATCCGGGCGTTCGTGCCGCGCATGCTCGAGCAGAACGTCGAGGGCCACGTGGTAAACACGGCGTCGGTGGCGGGGCTTCTGTCGCTGCCGGGCATGGCAATGTACTGCGTATCGAAGCATTCGGTCGTTACGATGACCGAATGCCTGCATCACGACCTGATCGGATTTGGCGCAAAAATCAGGGCCTCGGTGCTCTGCCCCGCCTTCGTGCCCACCGGTATTTCCGATTCCGAACGCAACCGACCCGATGCGTTGCGCGTTGAAAAGGAAAAATCACAAGCCGACCTGCAGCGCGAAGAACAACTCCGGCACGCCGTAAAATCGGGCCGCATCTCCGCCGAGCAGGTCGCCGACCTCGTCTTCCAGGCGATCGAGGCCGACAGGTTCTACATTCTTCCCCATCAGAAAATAAAGCCGGCGATCGAAATGCGCATGCAGGACATCCTGCTCGAACGCGATCCGACCAATACCCTCAACAAACGCTAAGGCGGCGCACCCCAGGGCATCAGAACCGCAATCAGCGCCATTGCGATCAGGGCAAGCGGGAGCGTCATTTGCAATAGTTTCTCGAACATGCCTCTTCCTTCCAATCGGAATCGGACAGGCCGTCCGCGCATGCACTGACGCATGGCGCCGCAGTCTCGTCCGCCAGGTCGAAATGAACGGTTCCGGCACTCACCGGAACCGTCCGTCTTGTTTAGAACTTGAACTCGGTAGTCAGGTACAAGACGCGCTTTGTCCCCGGTACGACATGGCCCTGGTAGACACCCTCGTAGTAGTCTTCGTTGAATAAATTGAAGACGTTGAATTTGACCTCGTAGGAACGCTGTTCGTAAGCGACCAACGCGTCCCAACGCGTGTATTTCGGCGCTTCGGTCGTATCGGTGTTGTTGCCGTAACGCTTGCCCACCGCCTCGAATCCGCCGCCGACCTTCCAGTTGGCAAACAGTTTGTAGGTGCTCCACAGGCTGGCTGTGTAGTCCGGCGTATTGATCTGCACCTTGCCGAGCGTATTGGCCTGCTGGCCGGTCGCCGCAGTGATCTTGCCGTCCATCAGGGCAATGGCAGCGAACACTTCCCATTTCGACGTAATGCGCCCGGCCGCTTCGATTTCGATGCCGTCGGTGCGGCGCTTTCCCGAAAGCAGATTCTCCGCGATGCTGACCGATAGATCGGTATTGCGCTCGTTGGTTTTTTCGCTGCGGAACAACGCAGTGCGCAACGACAAATCGCCCTCGAACAGAACCCATTTGTCGCCGACTTCGACGTTGCGGCTCTTCTCCGGCGGCGTATTCGCACCACGATCATCCAGCGAATACAGTTCCGCGGACGGATTGAACGATGTCCCGTAGGCCACGTAATACGAAGAAACCAGGCTCGGCTGCTAGATCAGGCCCGTGCGATAACTCCACACGCGATCGGTACGAGTCAACGGGCCAGCCGGCGGCGCGCGATCGTAATCCGCGTCGAAGCGGTCCCAGCGCGCGCCGAGCAGCAGTTCCCGGGTGCGGCAATCTGCCACATTCCCAACGCGCCTCCGGCTCCTTACTATCGGGCATCCCCAATCCGGAGAAACCCATGCAATCGTTTCGATTTCTGCTCACGGCCGGCCTGCTCGCCGCCGCAGCAGATGCAAGTGCAGGCTGCGGCTCGGCATTTTGTTCGCTGAATACTAACTGGAGCACCCAGGGCACCTGGACCGAACCCGGCGGACGCTTCGACCTGCGCTATGAGTTCGTCGATCAGGACCAGCCGCGCGCAGGCACCGCAGATGTGGGCGTCGGCGAGATTCCTCGCCATCACGACGAAGTGCGCACGATCAACCGCAACTACATCGCCGGATTCGATTACACCTTCGATTCGAACTGGGGAGTCGGCGTGCAATTGCCGGTCGTGGATCGCAGCCACGAGCACATCCATAATCACACTGGCGGGCAGGAATCCGAGGCCTGGCGCTTTACCGAGATTGGAGACGCGCGCGTGGTCGGCCGCTACCGCTTCATCCCCTCGGAATCACACGCGGGCGCGTTCGGCCTGCAATTCGGTGTCAAGCTGCCGACCGGAAAAATCGACGTGGCAAACGATGATGGCGAAGTGGCCGAACGTTCGCTGCAGCCGGGCAGCGGCACCACCGATGCGATTGTCGGCGCCTTCTACAGCGGCCCGCTCGGCCACCGCGCGACCTGGTTTGCCGATGCGAACTGGCAGGCACCACTCAACGAGCGCGCCGACTACAAGCCGGGTAGCCGGATTGGCGTCGACGTCGGCGCGAGCTATCCGCTGACCGGAAAAATCGCCCTGCAGTTACAGTTGAACACCCTTTGGAAAAACCGCGATTCAGGCGCCAATGCAGAACCGGAAGATACCGGGGGCACATTCGTGCATCTCTCGCCCGGCGTAAGCGTGGCGCTCGGCGACAAGACGCAGCTATATGGATTCGTGCAGGTACCGCTCTATCAGAACGTGAACGGTGTGCAACTCACCGCGGACTGGTCGGTCGCAGCGGGATTGAGCCATCGCTTCTAGGAAATGACTATCGGGGCGGATACGGCGCGACAGGCGTCGTTCGCACCGTTCCAGATGAGCATGGCAGGTGAGCGCTAGGGAATCGCTGATCAAGTAGCCGCACGAGGCGACAGATGACCACGATTGGATTGAATTGTTAAGGTGAACGGATTTTTCATCGAAATGAGCACGGTTTTAGGGGCAAAAGCGGGGCATTTCCCCGCATCGTGGTCACGCTGGACGCACCAGTCCTGTGAGAGGCGATCCCCATTTGTTCAGATTGATCAACGCCAGCATCGCAAAGGCGCGATTGGCGTTCTTGGCCAGACCGCGATAGCGCACCTTGGCGAAAC
>JANXPQ010000114.1 GCA_025357235.1 Betaproteobacteria bacterium | reverse complement strand
CGCGCTCAACAGCCGCAAGAACCACATCCTGCTGGTGGCCCAGGCGGCGCTGCCGCCATCGCAATACGAGGCGTTCCGCAAGTTGTTCCTGGATCAGTTCGGCAAGAGTGGTTTCGAAGAGGATTTGAAGGCGGTGCTGATTAAGCACCAGGACAGGTAAGGACAGGGCAGGCCGATCATGCAAAGAAAGGGGGTGCGCCATGAGTGCGCAATCGACACCAAGAACTAGGCGTCAGAATCCGGGTAAAGTTTGAAGACGGCTTTGACCCAAAGAAACTCTCGAATGACGAACTCAATCATTTGAATTCGTATCTATGCGAGATTCTGCAGGACACGCTGCTAATTGCCGCGTTCGAAGACAGCAAAGAAGGTAACGAGGAGTAAGTCCGATATGGCGGTTGCGCTCTACGCTCGAGTCTCCACCACGCGTCAGGCGGAGCAGGATCTCTCCATCCCGGATCAGCTGCGGCAGATGCGCGACTGGTGCCAGAAGCAAGGCATCCTGGTCGCCAAGGAGTACGTCGAGCCGGGCGCATCCGCCACCGATGACAAGCGGCCCGTCTTTCAAGAGATGATCGCGGACGCTACGCTCATGCCGGCGCCCTATGAGGCGCTCATCATTCACAGTCTGTCGCGCTTCTTTCGGGATGCCATCGCCTTCGGTATCTACGAGCGCAAGCTCACGAAGCACGGCGTGAAGGTCATATCTATCACTCAGCAGACCTCCGATGATCCGTCCGGCGAACTGGCCCGGCGCATCTTTTCTGTGTTCGATGAGTACCAGAGCAAGGAGAACGCGAAACACACGTCGCGTGCCATGTGCGAGAACGCCCGGCAGGGCTTCTTCAACGGCTCCAATGCGCCCTTTGGTTATTGTGCGGTCCAGACCGAGGCCATCGGCAACCGGGGCAGGCGCAAGAAGAAGCTCGGAATCAACGAAGCGGAGGCCGCCATCGTTCGCCGCATTTATGAGCTCTATTTGCATGGCTTCGAGGGCCGCTCGATGGGCATCAAGGAGATCGCCCGACACCTGAACGAACGCAGCCAGTTGATGCGCGCTAAGCCTTGGCGCATTCAGAAGGTGCACGAAGTACTTTCGGCACGGACCTACCTGGGCGAGCACTTCTTCAACGTCAAGGACTCCCATACCGGCAAGAAACGTCCTCCCGCGGAATGGATCACGGTCAAGAGTGAGCCGCTCATCGATCTGGAGAGCTTCGAGCGGGTGCGGCAGCGTCGGCGGGCGCGTGCGCCGGCGACGATGCCGCCACGTCGCGTGTCCTCGCCTACGCTGCTGACCGGTTTACTTATCTGTGGCGAGTGTGGCGCCGGCATGACGCTGATCGGCGGCAAGAGTGGACGCTACAAGTATTACAAGTGCACGAACCGGGTGAACAAGGGTGGGCATTCCTGCCAGAGCCATAACATCCCGATGCACACGCTCGACGCCCTGGTGCTGGAGCACCTTGCCAACCGGCTGTTCACCCCGGAGCGGTTGCAGTTGATGCTGGCCGAGGCACGGCGGCTCCTGCAGGGGCGCAAGGTGGCAGACCAGGACAAGCTCGCCAAGCTGCAGGCCGAACTCAGGACGGCAGAAGAGCGGCTCAATCGGCTCTACGACGCGGTGGAATCGGGCACCCTTTCCCTGGATGACGTGTTGCAGCGGCGCGCGCAGCAGTTGAAGGCGTCGCGGGAATCGGTGCTAGTCGAGATGGCCGGCCTACGCCGCGCCCAGGCGCTACCCGTGGAGCGCATCCTGCCAAGTCAGGTCCAGGCGTTTAGCAAGGCGATCCGCGCCAAGCTTACCGACCGCGCTTCGAGCTTCGCCAAGGACTATCTGCGCGCCTTGGTGACGGAGATCCGCGTCGAGGGCAAGACCGCGACCATCTCCGGCAGCTACCGCAGTTTGATCGAAACGATGGGCAAGAAAAAAGAGGGCACGGATCAAGTGCCCTCTTTTATGTGTGACTGGCGCGCCCGGCAGGATTTGAACCCACGACCCCTTGCTTTGTAGGTTTAATTTAAGGCTACGGCGATGCCCGTTCCCCATTTTCGCGCTGTTTTGCCCGCTCTTGCTCTCCCGAGTCCCCAAAATCTCCCCACGATGATTGATGGCGGCGTTTGAGCGCTGGGACACAGAACGAGCGCCGCGTGACCGAGTCCGCAACCATGGCCTCTTGGGACGAAGCGCTGAAAAATAGGGAACTTTAGTGCTACTTGCGAGTTCGGAGGTTTGGAACAACTAAATGTCGTGACGTATACTGGATTTATGAATCGCTGGAGATCCATTCTGTTGGTAGCAATCGTGCTGTGGCTCCCGTTGCAGGGCTATGCAGCCGTGGCGATGCCATTCTGCCAGCACAACATGGCAGAGAATTCGGCCCATCCTCATAATGGGACGGCTGATCATTCGCAGCATCATCATGACGGCCATTCGGGTCACATGACCCAAACCGATGCGCCAAATGACGGGGCAGGGATCTCGCATACAAGCCACGTAGGAAGTGACGACATCGGCGGTTTGAGGTGCAACAATTGCGGCGCCTGTCATCTGGCGTGCGCGCCCGCAATCGTCGCGATTGTTTCCGTGCCCCTGCTGATCACAGGCTCCGTCCTCGAATCGGCTCTTGCCAATTCCCCGCAATTTTTCTACCCCGAGCAACCTCAGCGTCCTCCTCTGTCCGCGCTCCTCTGAGCGCGGGTTGAATCCTTGACCGACCGGCACGCCTGCCGGAGCGGTCGTTTCCTCCCGCGAGAAACACCGGCCGTTTCCATGCGGCCCCGACGCGACACGCCGTGTCACGGCATCCGTTCCTGCTTGTCGGGAACGCAGCGCCACACGACGAACAGGATTGAGGATTTCCATGAAACCCAGGTCACGCAAACCATTTTGGGTACTCGCAGCGACCCTGCTGCTGTCAGCTTGCGCTACGGTATCCATACCCGAATATCCGAGACAGCATCCGGCCAACCCCGACGCAATTCGGGCTCCCGCGCCGACGGCTTCGAGCGCGCTCGACACCTACAGGCCGGCGCCAACCAGGCAAAACCCGTCCGCGCAGCCTGCAGCACCCGCGGAACCTTCGAGCCACGCTGGAGAGGACAACCCGGCTCAAGAGCCTGCCGACGATTCCAGGAAGGACAGCCATGACCACCACTGAATTCAAGCAGGTGTCCGGCTTCGCATTGGTAATCGTCGTCGTGCTCGGCGGCTGCGCAACGGTAGAGCCGCGGGCCCGCTTTCCGGAAGTACAGAGCGCGGTTGCGGACCGTCTCGGCCAGCGGGTCGAGTGGGATCGCGATGGCAATGGCGACGAGCGGGCACAGAAAAACCTGCGCACGTTGCTGCAGCGGGAGTTCTCCGCAGAGGCTGCGGTGCAAGTCGCCCTGCTCAATAATCGCAGGCTGCAGGCGAAGTTCGAAATTCTGGGCGTTGCCCAGGCCGATCTGGTCGAAGCCGGTCTCCTGGACAACCCGGT
>JANXPQ010000099.1 GCA_025357235.1 Betaproteobacteria bacterium | reverse complement strand
TACAATGTGAGTTATCGATAAACACATTCGTCAACACCAACAGGTCTTCGCCCACCATGAATTCTACGCCAGAACAACTTCGCTTTGCTTCGATTCCAGGTTGCACCATCCGCGCGGATTTTGCCGGCGGCGGCTTATCGTCGGACTTGGGGCCACTACTACTGAAGGGCGTTGACCGGCAGATCGGTCTGACCGAGCGCGTGCGCGCAGCTATCGATGATACCCGGCATCCTGGCTACATCACCCATACCCTGCACGACATCCTCAAGCAACGCATCTATCAGATCGCCTCTGGATACGAGGACGGCAATGACTGCAACACCTTGCGCCATGACCCGGTGTTTCGCCTGGGCGTAGGCGCTAAGCCCTTCGATACCGATGAAGCTGAAGGTGCCGATGGTGCATTGGCCTCCGGTTCGACGATCTCCCGTTTCGAGCACGCTGTTAGCAGCAAAGATATCTATCGTCTGAGCGAGGCGCTGGTCGATCAATTCATTGCTGGCTACGCCAGTGCACCCGAAGCACTGGTGCTCGATATTGACCACTCGGAAGATGCCGCCTACGGCCAACAGCCGCTGGCTTTTTACAACCATCATTATCAAAGCACCTGCTATTTGCCGTTGATGGTCTTTGAGGGGTTGTCCGGTGCCCTGGTGGCCGCGGTGCTGCGCCCTGGCAAGCGGCCCACGGGCGCGGAAAACGCGATGATTCTCAAGCGCGTTCTCAGACGTATCCGCGAGCACTTCCCGCACACCCATATCCTGGTGCGCGGCGACGGTCATTTCAGCACCCCGGAATTGATGGCCATGATCGATGAGATGGAATACACCGACTTTATCTTCGGTTTGCCCAGCAATGCAGTCATTAATCGACTGGCTGAACCGGCCATGCAGCGCGCGTGTGCGTTGTGGGCCAAGGTGCAAACACAGGAGGTGGTGCCCGATGCAGTGCGGCTGTATGAAGAATTCCGTTACGCCGCCGCGTCCTGGCACAAGCCGCTGCGCGTGGTGCAAAAGGCCGAAGTCATGGGGTTGGGAGAGAATCCGCGTTTTGTGGTGACTTCGCTTGAGGCGCCGGAACCTATTCGCGTCTATGAAGAATTGTATTGTGGTCGGGGTCAGGCGGAGAACTGGATCAAGCACCTGAAAGCCGATCTGGCCTCGGATCGCACTTCGTGCACCACCTTTTTGGCCAACTTTATGCGTCTGCTGGAACACGCTGCCGCGTATGTCCTGCATCAGCAGTTGCGTACCCAGGCGCTGCAGCATACGGAACTGGCCAACGCGCAGCCCTCAACGGTCATTACAAAGTTGTTCAAGATTGCCGTTCAGGTCAGGCAGTTCAAAGACCGCGTGATCTTGCATTTGCCGACATCTTGTCCCGTCAAACAGTTGTTGCAGATAGTGACCGAACGTTTGTTTGTGCCCAAGCCGGCAAAATTGTTGTTCTCTCCTTAGCCCGGACACGTCCGGTCAGTCGAGAATAGACCACCCATCCCTCCCAATCACCGTCTAACCTGCCGCCGCCCTCCGACTTAGTGGGTAGGGTAGACTGCGCTTGTCGTTCTGAAATGCCGCAATTTCAATTCCACATTATGCCAAACGCTTGAGACCGCATCGTTTGTGCAACATTCAGGCTAGATATTCTGGATCTTGATCTTCAACTTGAGAGTGCGAAGTTTACCCCGGGCGTGACCTTATGTGGCCAAGCGGAACATCTCCATGGTCGCGGGATCTTGCCTTTCGACGATGAATTTCTCGATGAAATCGCGTTGGGGGTTATTCAAGAGAAATTCGGGCAGGGTCTGGCGTAAGGCATTGGCGACAACCAGTTCCGAGGGTGGAATGCCAGGACGGATCGTGCGCAACCAGGACCGGAAGGAATTCCAGACCAGCGCGGGAAAGGCGACGGACAGGTACTGAAGCAGTCCCTGACAGATGATGCCGGCCTGGATGAAGACATGATAGGCGTGGATCTTGCGTTTGATGGCGTTGCGGTAGTCAAGCGACTCGCGATGAAGATGTTGATTGCCGTTTCCGCGGCGCAGTGGCTTCATGTCCTGCATCCAGAAATGATAGGCGAATGAGCCAATCAGTCGCACGGCCTGTTTGAAGCTAAATTCAATCTTGAAACGCAGGCCATACAGACGAATGATGTCGATGGCGCTCAAGGTGAGGTCCGTGCACATCAACAGGCAGGCGCCTCGGGAAGGATGAATGACCGTCACGAAGCGCACCAGGCGGCCGACCGGGCGCCACAGTAAATCGCAGACCCGATACTGGATCGTGACGTTGTGTTCGCCATAGACCGGGCTTGCGGCCGATTGCATGGTCTTGGGGTCCTTGAACAACGAGTTAAGCTTGAGCTTGGTGCCGTAGAGCCGGGGACGGCCCCTTTTGCGCGGGCCACAGTGCGAATGCGGGACATAAGCGACCGCATTAGATTTTACCCGGCTGACCAAGTGGTTGTTCTGATCGAGTAATCCCTTGATGATTTCGTGGCCGACGCCTACTATGCC
>JANXPQ010000091.1 GCA_025357235.1 Betaproteobacteria bacterium | reverse complement strand
CGCGTGACGAGCTGGTGGATGTCGTCGCGATCGATCGGCGTGATGAAGGTCTTGTGCAGCAGTTCGATGGCGGTGTGCGTAATGCGGTCGCCGCGCTTTTCGATGGTCTCGATGTTGTAGCAGCGGCGTTGAACGTCGTCGAAGGCCGCCATCAGGCTGGCGAGTTCGTGACTGGCCTCGAGAATCTGTTCGGCGTGCTCGACGAACAGTTCGAAGAAACGGCCTTCGGTGGGCATCAGGCGGGCAAACACGGCGGCTCCTCCTTTGGCATTGGCGTTGTGATTGACCTATAGGAGACACGGCGGGCACGCCTTGATTATTGTTATAAGTCTCCCGGCGCTATTGTAGGGCCTGCGCAA
Organism: Betaproteobacteria bacterium; assembly: GCA_025357235.1. Lineage (GTDB taxonomy): Bacteria > Pseudomonadota > Gammaproteobacteria > Burkholderiales > JACQAP01 > JACQAP01. Next base: position 4,203 of record JANXPQ010000091.1, on the reverse strand, counting down.
ATACGTGTCATAAAGCTGTCATAATCGACCATCAGAACAAGCGGATAAAAATGATCGGATTGCTGCAGCGGGTCACCGAGGCACATGTGGATGTCGATGGATGCCGCATCGGCAGCATCGGACCGGGATTGCTGGTGCTGGCGTGCGCCGAGCGAGGCGATGGCGAATCGGAGGCTGAGCGGCTCGTCGAACGCATGCTCAAATATCGGGTATTTTCCGACGTAAACGGCAAGATGAACTTGAGTTTGCAGGATGTGGGTGGCGGCCTGTTGCTGGTGCCGCAGTTCACTCTCGCCGCAGATACCAGAAAAGGCACGCGGCCAAGTTTTACGCCGGCCGCCCCTGCGGCAGACGGCAGACGCCTGTTCGGACATCTGCTGGAATACGCCCGCGCGAGCCATTCGCCGGTAGCCAGCGGTAAATTCGGGGCGCATATGCGGGTTTCACTCGTCAACGACGGCCCGGTGACGATCTGGCTGCAGATCGGCGCGCAGTCCGGCCGGAAGGACGTGCCGCCTGAAACCGCGCAAGCAGACGACGTGATGCGCAGATGACGCCGCGCGGACAGCCCCTGCGAGGCGCGTGAGACAATAAGACGCCGGGTGAACCGGCGCCTGGAAGGCGCAAATAAAAAATGTCAATGCATTCGAATTCCCAAGGACCCGTGCCGCGCGTGTTGCTGGTGGACGACGCGCCCGACAATCGCCTGTTGATGTCGCTCTATCTCAGGCGCTCGGGCGTGGAAATCCTGACTGCGCGAAACGGAGAAGAAGCTCTCCAGATCACGGCATCGATGCTGCCGGACCTGGTCGTGCTCGATCTGACCATGACGGGCATGTCGTGTTACGAAGTCTGCAAGCGCATCAAATCCAACCCGACCACGTCGCTCACCCCGGTCGTATTCCTGATTGCAACCGACGAACGCGAGGAGCGCATCAAGGGCCTGCAGGTCGGAGCGGATGATTTCTTCAGCAAACCGATCCAGCGGGACGAGTTCCTCGTACGCGTCAAATCGCTGGTGAACGGCCATCAGGCGCGCAAGCAGCAGGCGACATCTGCGGTGTCAACGGAAGCCGGCGGCGAAGGCATGCACGATGACTATGGCCACCTGAGATCGCGCAAGCTCATGGATAAGATACTCACCACGCCCGGCGTGCCGGGCAATCCCCAGGTGGGATATCAGAACCGCTTCGATGCCGTCATTCTCTTCGCGGACCTGCGTGGCTTCACCCGCATGGCCGAGAAGCTTTCGCCCACGCAAGTGGTGCTGCTGCTCAACGAATATTTTTCGTTGCTCACGAATGTTGCGTACCGATACAACGGCGTGATCTTCAACATGGCGGGCGACAGCTTGCTGGTGGGGTTCGGTGTGCCTTTCGAGCAGCCGGATGCCGCCGAACGCGCGATCAAATGCGGCAACCAGATGCTCGCCGAGTTCGACGCCATGTCCGTCGAGTGGCGCGCGAGGCACGGCCTGGAGACCGGCCTGGGAATCGGCGTGAACAAGGGCGAAGTGGTGGCCGGTAACGTCGGTTCGGCCGCCTATTCCAATTTCACCATCATCGGCGACGCCGTGAACATCGCTTCGTGCCTCATGCAGCGCGCCCGTGCGGGTGAATTGCTGCTTTCGGACAATGTCATGGAAGTGCTCAAAGCGACGCAGATTTTCATGGAAGCGCTTCCACTACCGCCGCTGACCCTGCGCGGCAGGACGGAACCGATCGGCCTGTACTGCCTCCCCTACAAAGGCCGGATCGGCACCCGGACTTGAGTCCATGACGCTCACCGAGCTGCGCTATGTCGTCGCGGTGGCGCGAGAGAAACATTTCGGACGTGCCGCGGAACTTTGCTTCGTAAGCCAGCCCACCCTGTCCATGGCGATCCGCAAGCTCGAAGAAGAACTCGGCGTGGTGCTGTTCTAGCGCGGGCCGGGCGACGTGAGCGTTACGCCGGTCGGCAAGCGCATCGTCGAGCAGGCGCAGCGGGTGATGGAAGAGGCGGCCGCAATCAAGGAGATCGCCCGCCAGGGAAAGGATCCGCTCAACGAACCGTTGCATCTGGGCGCAATCTATACCATCGCTCCCTACGTTCTGCCGCACCTCGTGAAGCAGTTGCGCAAGCGCGCACCGAAAATGCCGTTGTTGATCGAGGAGAACTACACTCCCCGCCTCATGGAAATGCTGCGGGCAGGCGAAGTCGACGCAATCATCGTTGCTTTGCCGATCGAATCCGCCGGCCTGATGGTGCAACCGCTTTACGACGAGACATTCCAGGTTGCGGTGCCGGCCGAACATGCCTGGTCACAGCGCTCCCGTGTTTCCGCAGCGGACCTGGCCAAACAATCTCTCCTGCTGCTCGGCAGCGGGCATTGCTTCCGTGACCACGTGCTCAATGCCTGTCCGGCGCTGAATCGCGGCCGCGCCGCGCCCGGTTCCCTGCAGCAGACGGTCGAAGGCAGCCCTCTCGAAACCATCCGGCACATGGTCGCTTCGGGAGTCGGCGTTACCGTGCTGCCAAGCACTTCGATCAACCCTTCCGAGAAGCAGGGCCTGCTGCGCTACATTCCATTCACCAGTCCGATTCCGGATCGCCGTGTCGTGATGGCCTGGCGCAAAAATTATCCGCGAGTCAGCGCGATAGACATCCTGCGCCAGAGCATCCTCGCTTCGCCGCTGTCCGGCGTGACCTTCCTCGACGTCCCCGCCCGCGAGGGCTAGTGGTAATCGATAGTCATTGGCTATCGTATTCATAAAAACAATCCATTGGATTGATCGATCAAAAACCGGACGATGCCTGCTCCAAACTAAATACGGCTATCCGGGGATCGTTACATGCAACAACGCGTAAGACAGGCAGTCATGGAACTGACCAATCTTTTCGCCGACTTGCCGGCGATCTGGTAACCACTAATCGACCATGAGGGAGAATAAAATGAGCGACCGACAATTACTGACCACTTCCTCCGGCATGCCGGTGGGCGACAACAGAATTCTCTTTCGGCCGGTCCGCGCGGGCGGTATCGATGCAGGAATGGCTTCTGATCGAAAAGCCGGCGCATCACTGATGCGCCGTCGGCAAGAACAAGGTTAGTTATCGGTACTCGGAATCCAAACCGGACCGAGTCGTTGAGTGCAAATGACCAAAGGTAGAGAAAACATGTCAAACGAAGCCAAGTGCCCGTTCAATCACACCGCCGGCGGCGGTACGTCGAATCGCGACTGGTGGCCAAACCAGTTGCGGCTGGATCTCCTGCAACAGCATTCCTCGAAGTCCGATCCGATGGGCGAGAACTTCGACTACGCAAAGGAGTTCGGGAGTCTCGACCTGGCGGCCGTAAAGAAGGATCTCGCGGCGCTGATGACCGATTCGCAGGACTGGTGGCCGGCGGACTTCGGTCACTACGGTCCACTGTTCATTCGCATGGCCTGGCACAGTGCCGGCACCTACCGCACCGGCGACGGCCGCGGCGGCGCCGGCCGGGGCCAGCAGCGCTTCGCGCCGCTCAACAGCTGGCCGGACAATGTCAGCCTGGACAAGGCGCGCCGGCTGCTGTGGCCGATCAAGCAGAAGTACGGCCGGAAGATTTCATGGGCCGACCTGATGATCCTCGCCGGCAACGTCGCGCTGGAAACAATGGGCTTCAAGACCTTCGGCTTCGCGGGCGGCCGTGAGGACGTGTGGGAGCCGGATCAGGACGTCTACTGGGGCGCCGAAAAGGCCTGGCTGGGGGGCGACAAGCGCTACTCCGGACAGCGTGATCTGGAGAATCCGCTCGCGGCCGTGCAAATGGGCCTGATCTATGTCAACCCGGAAGGCCCGAATGGCAATCCGGATCCGATCGCGGCGGCCAGGGACATTCGCGAGACCTTTGCCCGCATGGCCATGGACGACGAGGAGACGGTCGCGCTGATCGCAGGCGGCCACACCTTCGGCAAGACCCACGGCGCCGGCCCCGCGACCCTTGTGGGGGCCGATCCTGAAAGCGCGGACATCGATGCGCAGGGCCTGGGCTGGAAGAGCAGCTTCGGAACGGGCAAGGGCGGCGACACGATCACCAGCGGTCTGGAAGTGACCTGGACCACCACGCCCACGAAGTGGAGCAACAACTTCTTCTGGAACCTGTTCGGTTACGAATGGGAGCTCACGAAGAGCCCGGCCGGCACCAGCGCCACCCTTCGGTATCCACTGATGCGCGCCGGCCGG
>JANXPQ010000061.1 GCA_025357235.1 Betaproteobacteria bacterium | reverse complement strand
CCGGATCCAATGACCACTACGACCGATTCGTCCTTGTATTCGAATTTGTTCGCCATGTTGTCTACTCCCCTCAGTCTTTGGCCGGACTGGCCGATGCAGGCGGATTCGGCAGCCAGGTCAAATCGTCGAACCCGCGGTGCTTGTAACCCCCGTGCTCCCAGGCTGAGCCCTGGTAGCCAAAGTGTGCGAAGGCTATCGGATTGTTGTAGAGGTTGCCGACTGTGGTGCCACGAACGGCTTCGAAGAAAGGCGTGCCCTCGATCGCTTTCGCTGCCGCAAGCCGGGCATCCGCGTTCGCATTGACGAAGTTTCCACCGGTGACCGAGTCGAGCTTGCCGATGCCGTCGCTGAGCATCTTCAAGGTTGCACCGTCCTTGGCGCTGTTATCCAGCGCTTTGACCACAAGCGCGTAAGCAGCGTCGTCGAGGGTTTCGTGCGGGTAGAGCGTATGCGCAAAAGCCATCAACGCCTGTCCCTGGGCGTCGCTCAACGCACTCAGTTCCATTGCCCACGCACGACTCGGCGCGAACGCCAGGAAGGCCGACGAGGTGCTCAACACGCCCATCAGCACACCGCTGGCCTTGATGAAATCACGCCGTGAAAATTTCGCCGCAGGCGTGGTCGCGGCACTGGATGTTTCGTTTCCCGTGATCATATGAATTTCTGCAGGTCAGCTGCCGCGCCGCCGCGCGAGTTCGAGCGGCGACAACGGACTAATCGCCTGCTTCTCCTCCCTCTAGATGATTTGACAATGTTGCGCCAGGAGCGCGAAAACACCCGGCACCCTTTCCCAACGATCAACATCATCCGTCTCTGCTCCGACGGGGCGTGCAACTGCCGCAAATGTGCAGCCGATGATTGCCTTGGATCTGCAACCACGCGCTCTAGATGATTGGTCCACAGCAGCGTCAGGTCAACGATATCTTTTACTGCATTGCGTCAGTTTGGCTTGCCGGTGTCGCGGGAAGGCATGGGGATTTTGCAAGCGAATCCAGAGAGAGCGCCGTTCTGTTGCACTGCCGCGCCCGGGAATTGGAAGCGAGCGCTACGACCGTTCAGATCACGCGTGAAGCGCGGAACATGTCGATGTCAGCGCTCGCATACCCCGCTTCGCGCAAAATTTCTTCGGTATGCTGGCCGGCGTCGGGGGCAGGGCGTTCGACCTCAAAGGTGTAGTCGCTCATTTTTAGAGGCGGCGCGAATTGCAGCGCGCCGTTGTCGCGTGACACCATTTCGCGCGCGACGACCTGCGGATCGGAAAAACTTTCTTCCAGCGAAAGCACCGGGGTTACGCAGCAATCCACGCCGGAAAATTTTTCGATCCAGTGAGCTTGCGACTTCGATGCAAAAATCGCGGCCGTCTGTTCCTTGCCCCATTTCGCATCACGCGTGCGCTTTTCCCAATGGCTGGCTTTCAGGTCCGGGCGTCCGAGCACATCGCACACGCGTTCCCAGAATTTCCATTCGAGCGCGCCGACCGCCATGTGGCGACCGTCCGCAGTACGGTAGACCGAGTAGCAGGGTTCACGCCCCGAGAGGAAATCCTCGCCGCGCGGATGCGTCTTACCTGTCGACGCAACCGCCGCCAACGCCTGCAAGTTGTGCACGAGCACGCCTTCAGTCATGGCGACATCGACGTAGCGCCCCTTGCCGCTGCGTTGCGCATCGAGCAACGCGGCGAGGATGCCCATTGCCGGCACGACGGCGCCGCCGAGGATGTCGGCGATCTGGAGGTTCGGAATCGCGGGGTCCGCATCCGCGATGCCGATCTGATCCACCAGTCCGGCGTATCCGCAGTAATTGACGTCATGGCCGGCAATGTCGCGATAAGGCCCAGTCTGTCCATAACCGGAAATCGCGCAGTAGACGATGCGGGGATTGATCGCATTGCAGGCGACATAGCCGATGCCGAGCCGGTCGACGACGCCCGGACGAAAACCTTCGACCACGGCATCGGCGTCGCGCACGAGCTTCATGAAGACTTCCACGCCTTCGCGTTGTTTGAGATCAAGGCGCATCGCACGCTTGTTGCGATTGATCGCGGAGAACACCGGAGCGGTTTTGCCCGGCTCGGCACCGAGCGTGCGTGCATAATCGCCCGCTCCCGTGTCTTCGATCTTGATTACGTCGGCGCCCAGGTCCGCGAGATGCAGCGTGCAAACCGGCCCGGGCAAGAGCCGGGTCAGGTCGAGAATGCGAATGCCGGAGAGCGGTTTCGGACGCATCGATCTTCAGCCCGTCGTGGTTTTTTTCGGTCCGGTATAAAACTCCGGAAAGCGCTTCGCGATCACCGGACTGTCCGCTGCCCAGGCGTGGCAGGAATCCAGCAGGCCGGGGCGTTTGCGCACACCCTGCTCGCGCTCGCGCCGGGAGCGCAGCGGATAGATCGTCTGGAACGCAGTCGTCGCCATCGGGCCGAGCAACTCCAGCAGATGCGTACAGCCTTTGGTTCCGCCGAGCAGTTCACGCGTCTTCTGCGTCCACCCGCCCTTGATCGCCAGGCCCTTCAATGCCTGGAAGTTCGGCGTGATGTCGCCGCACATGTTGTAAGGGCCCCATACGGTGCTGGCCTCCACGCCGACGACATTGAGATCGTCATCCACGGTGAGCCGCAACCACATTTCGTGCAACGGTTGTCCGGCCGGTGCCGGACCGCGATCGAGATCCTTGAGATCGTAGCTCTTGGTATCGACCAGATGTCCTTCGATGTCCCAGAGGCCGTCGTCGCGGCGGTAGCCGATGCATTCGACCTGGCGGCGATGCATGGTCTTGCGTGGAGCAGGTGCAGTCAATCCGGTATTCAATGTGAATTCCCCGTGCGCCGGCGCTCGTCGATTTTGTCGAGCACCGCAAGTTTTTCGGCTGCGGAAAGATCGAGCCAGCCCGCAATTTCGTCCAGGGTGCGCATGCAGCCGCGACACAGCCCGTTGAACGGATTCATCTGACAGACGTTTACGCAGGGAGAAGGGACTTCCTTGAACGCAGTGCTCACGCAGCGGCCTTCTCGCGTTTCGCGGCCAGCGCGCGGCCCGCCCGGGAGACCGTCGGCCGTCCCAGGTGATCGCAGATGAATTCCGCAGCGTCGAGCAGCTTATCCATGTCGATGCCGGTTTCGATCTCCAGGCCGTTGAGCATGTAGAGCACGTCCTCGGTGGCGACGTTGCCGGTTGCACCTTTCGCATAGGGACACCCGCCGAGGCCGGCGACCGAACTGTCGAAGACGGCGACGCCTTGTTCCATCACTGCGAGAATATTCGCGAGCGCCTGGCCGTACGTATCGTGAAAATGGCCGGCCAGTATGTTCACGGGAATGTCGCGCGTCAGCGTTTCGATCAGCTTCTGCGCCCGCGCCGGCGTGCCGGTGCCGATGGTGTCGCCCAGCGATATCTCATAGCAGCCCATGTCCTGCAATTGGCGGGCAATGTCGGCCACCGCCTGCGGCTTCACCTCCCCCTCGTAGGGACAGCCGAGAACCACGGAAATGTAGCCGCGTACGCGCACGCCGGCATCGAGGGCAGCCTTGCACACCTCGGCCTGGCGCTGCATGGATTCCGCGACCGTACAATTCGTGTTGCGCCTGGAGAATGCTTCTGTGGCCGCGGCGAATCCCGCCACTTCGGTCGCACCGGCGGCAATCGCCGCTTCGAGACCTTTCATGTTGGGCACCAGCACCGGATAGGCAACGCCCGGCTTGCGGCGGATGCGCGCCATTACTTCTGCCGAGTCAGCCATCTGCGGCACCCATTTCGGCGAGACGAAACTACCCGCTTCGACCGATCGCAGTCCGGCCTCCGTCAGGCGATCGACGAGCTCGACCCTGACCTCGGTCGGCACCGAACCTTTTTCGTTCTGCAGGCCGTCGCGCGGGCTGACGTCGACGATTTTTACGCGTGCTGGATATTTCATGCCTTGACCGCTTCCTCCGGTTCGAAGTCGAACAGTTGCGCACCTTCGGCCACCTGCTCGCCTTTGGAAAAGTATATCTGCCTGACCGTGCCGCGCTTCGGCGCGCTGATGGTATGTTCCATTTTCATGGCTTCGATGATCATGAGTGCCTGGCCTTTAATGACCGCCTCACCGCTGCCGACGAGCACCTGGATCACACTGCCCGGCAATGGCGAAACCAGCCGGCCGGAGGGATCCTCCTCTTCCGTGACGGCCGGTTTTTCGAATTCCAGCCGATAACTGCCGCCATCCGCGAAGACCGTCAGCTCGCCGGCGCGGCGCGCGACCGTGGCGCGGCTGCGCCTTCCACCAAGTTCCACGTCGATGGCGCCATCCTGCGCATGACTCGCGGATGCCGTTACGCTGCCGCCGCCGGGCAAGCCAAGCAGATAACCGCCGGCGCGATAGTGCGCCACGATTTGCTTGCGCCGGCCCGCGTCCATGAATACAAAAGCATGGTAACTGTCTTCGTTCAAACGCCAGCCATGGCGCGAATGCCAGGGCGAATACGGGTCGCCCGAACGCGCTGCGACTGACGCGGCCTCGCGATCCATGCGCAAGGATTCGCTCAATGCCGCTATAGCCAGCATCGCGTCGGGCACCGGCACAGGCTCGGGGAAAAGCGCCGCGCGGTTCCGCTCGATCAGGCCCGTGTCGAAGGACCCCGGATCGCGATCGGCGTCCGCGAAAGCAGGATGTGCGGTAACAGCAGACAGGAAGGAAAGATTGGTGGTGATGCCCGCTATCTGGTACTCGCCGAGCGCGCTACGCAACCGCCGCAGCGCGGATGGGCGA
>JANXPQ010000043.1 GCA_025357235.1 Betaproteobacteria bacterium | reverse complement strand
GCAGTCGGACTGGGTGCGGAGATCGGCGTGCGCGCGGACTCTTCCTGGAACAATCCGGAACCCGAAGTCGTGCTGGCGATCAATCGCGCCGGCCGGGTGGTCGGTGCGGCGCTCGGCAACGACGTGAACCTGCGCGATTTCGAGGGACGCAGTGCATTGCTGCTGGGCAAGGCCAAGGACAACAACGCCAGTTGTGCCATCGGTCCATTCATCCGCCTGTTCGATCGCCACTACGGCATCGACGACTTGCGCCGCACGCATATCCGCATCGAGATCACCGGTCCCGAAGGGTACAAGCTGTCCGGTGAAAGCCACCTCGCCAACATCAGCCGCGATCCGCTGGACCTGGCAGGCCAGGCGGTGAATCGCACGCACCAGTATCCGGACGGCACCATGCTGTTTCTCGGTACCCAGTTCGCGCCTGTGCAGGACCGCGACCAGCCCGGCAAGGGCTTCACGCACAAGATCGGCGACGTCGTGTCGATTCGTGCGGACTCCCTGGGCATGCTGATCAACCGCGTCAATCATTGCGACAAAGTGGCGCCGTGGACCTATGGCATCAACGACCTGATGCGAAACCTCGCGTCGCGGGGCCTCCTCTAGTGCCCATTAAGCGCTCACCGCAGAGGACACGGAGGACGCGGAGGAAATCACCTCATCCCAGCCTTCTCCCCCGAATGGAGAAGGAGCTGAAAGAAGAAAGCGGCCGATGGCCACACGCCTTTACTTCTCCCTCTCCGCCCGCTGGGGGGAGAGGGCTGGGGTGAGGTGGGGCAGTTATAACCAGTCCTTCATCCAGCGCGCGTAGTCGTCGTTGCGCGTGAGCCGCTTCATCACTTCGTCGCTCGCTGCGGTATCGATCTTTTCCGGCGACGTGCCTTCGCGTAGTGCGCGCAGCGTGTCGTGGACGGCACGCACCGCCGCGGCGAACGGCTGATGTCCCTGCAGGCAGATGCGCACGCCGCGTTGCGCAAGCAGTTCGCGATCCATGATCTCCTTGCCGGCCCCGCCGAGAATCAACGGCAACTTCACTTCCGACGCAACGGCGTCCAAGTCTGCGCGCGACTTGAACCCGACCAGGAAGATCGCGTCCACGCCCGCTGCTTCGTATGCCTTCGCGCGCGCAATCGTGTCGGCAATCGAGGTCACCGAAGGCGCGCTGGTTCGCCCCGCGATGACCAGTTCAGGATCCCGGCGCGCGGCCACTGCGGCGCGCATTTTCCCCACGCCTTCCTCGATGGATATCAGGCGCGGCTTGCCGCCGCCGAACGGTGTAGGCAGGTCCGTGTCCTCGATGGACAACCCGGCCACGCCTGCCGTTTCCAGTTCCTCGACGGTACGCATGACGTTCAGCGCGTTGCCGTAGCCGTGGTCCGCATCGCACAGCAGCGGCAGGTTGCCTCCGCGGCAGATGCGATGCGCCTGTTCGGCGAATTCCGTCAGTGTGAGAACGATGAGATCCGGCGCGCCGAGCACGGTCATCGAAGCAACGGAACCGGCGAACATGCCAACCTCGAAGCCCAGTTCCTCGGCTATTCGGGCGGAGATGGGGTCGAACACGGATCCCGGATAGACGCACTTGTCGCCGGAAAGGACCGAACGGAAACGTTCGCGGCGTGCCTGCCAACGTGACATGAAGGATTCTCCCTTGAGTACAGGCTACAGACTGTCCGTGAATGCGGCCATTTTCCTTCGCGTCGCCTCGTCGGGCAAACGCCCGATGCCTGCCATCATATTGTCCAGAAGATGCTGGGGCTTCCCGGTAGCGGGGATGATGCAGGTCACCGCGGAATGGCCGAGGATATATTTCAGGAAGAACTGTCCCCAGGACTTGCAATCGAACTCTGCAGCCCATGCCGGCACTTCCTTGCCGCGCACGCGGGAGAACAGGCTCGCCTGGGCAAACGGCCGGTTGACGATCACGGCGACGCCGAGTTCGCGCGCGAGGGGCAGGATGCGTTCCTCGGCTTCGCGCTCCGCGATCGAATAGTTGAACTGCACGAATTCGAAATCCTTCGTTTTCATCAGGCGTTCCAGTCCGGCATAGGCGCCGGAATGGTAGTGCGTGATGCCGATGTAGCGGATACGCCCGGCCGCCTTCCATTGCTTCAGGGTGGCCAGATGGATTTTCCAGTCGAGCAGGTTGTGGATCTGCATGAGATCCATGCGTTCGACTTTCATGCGCCGCAGGGATTCCTCCATCTGGCGTATGCCGGCTTCGCGGCCGCTGGTCCAGACTTTCGTGGCCATGAATAAATTGCCGATCAGGCCGAGCTCGGCGGCAAGGTCGCCGACCACCGACTCCGATGGGCCGTACATCGGCGAGCTGTCGACCAGCGTTCCACCTTGCTGTACGAACAGGCGCAGCACCTCTTTCAAGGGATCCCGCTCCGCCGCGGCATTGCCGACGTCGAAACTCTGGTAGGTGCCGAGGCCCACGACCGGCAATGCCTCGCCGCTCGCGGGAATCGGGCGTTTCATCATCGCCGGCGCGGCGTCAGCGATTGACCGGGGCGACATCGCCGCCACGCTGATCGCCGCCAGGGCCTGCATTGCCCGGCGCCGCGCCGGATACGGGGGTGGGTTCATCGGGTCTCCTTACGGCCTCGTTTCTGCGGCGCACTTCATCCTGCGTGCGTCCCAGCATCCAGCCGGTGGCCGCCCACAGCAGCGCGATCGGCGCGCCGACGAAAGCGATGCCGGCAAAACCGAGCCCCAGCATCCTGAGGCCTTCGAACAGCCAGCCACTGGCCGCATCGCCGCCACGGAAGACAACGGTGTCGATGAAATTCTTCGATTTGTATTTCTCCTCGCGGTTCAGCACGGTGAACAGGATTTCGCGAGCGGGCCGCGTGATCGCATATTCGCCGGCGCGGCGGATCACCTGGAACACGATGAGCACGGCGAGGGTCGGAAACAGGCCGATGACGAAGAATCCGACGGCGCCGGCGATCGGAAGGAGGATCAGGGTGAGGCCCAGGCCGAAGCGTCCGATCAGGCGTCCCACCACGAATAGCTGGCAGAAGAAGGTTAGAGCGTTCACCGCCAGATCGATTTTGGCGAACAGGGCCGTGCGGTCTCCCGGTGAAGGGACGTCCACCGCCATGATGTTGGCCTGATGGAAATACAGAAAGGTGCCGAGCAGCGTGCCCAGCATTACATAAATGCAGATGCCGATCAGGTAAGGCGACTGGAGTGCCAGCGTGATGCCCGAGAAAATGTTTCCCCCGAGCGGCTCATCGACGTTTTCGGGAGGCGAGCGGCGCTCTGCGGGATTGCGTTTCGACCATTCGGCGAGGCGATAGATGCATACCACCGAAGCGCACAGCATGACGGCGGACACCGGCAGCAGGCGGGCGGGACCGAACGACGGCGCCAGCGTTGCAGTGACGAGCGGGCCGACCAGCGCGCCGGTGCTTCCCCCCGCGGCAATGTAGCCGAACAGCCGTCGTGCCTGGTCGTTGCGGAACAGGTCCGTCATGAAGCTCCAAAACACGGATACGACGAACAAGTTGAAGACGCTGACCCAGATGAAGAACGCCTGGGCAACGCGCGCCTGCGCGATGCCGGATTCCATCAATGCGTAGAAAATCACCAGGTTCGAGGCGAAGAACAAGTAGACCATCGGCAGCAGCCTGCGGCGGGGAAAGCGTGACGACGCCCAGCCGAACGCCGGCACGGCGACGAGCATGGCGACGAAGGTACCGGTGAACAGCCAGGACAAATGATCCACGCCGCCTTGTATGCCCATTTCGTCGCGCACCGGCCGCAGCACGTAGTAACTGCACAGCAGGAAGAAGAAGTACGCGAAGGACCACAGCATCGCGGTCATTTCTTCGCGGCGGACCGGCACCAGGCGATGCAACAGCGGTTGGGGGAGGGAGGCGTTCATTGGCTAGCGCATTGTAGCCATCCCGCGCGCGCTGGCGAGGTCAAACGCGAGGCCCGGCAGCCCGGGAAAATCCAAAACTTGCCATAAATTTTTGGCGTATCATGCGCGCGTGTTGAAGGTTATGCGCTTGAAATCATCGCATTGGAGCGCAAACCAGAGTGAAAGTGTTCGGTATTGGTTCTGCCATACGCGGGTCACCTGTAACTCCGACATCGGGTGGTCCCCGTTTTCGCAACCCTGTGAGGAAACAAAATGGCAACCGGTACCGTCAAGTGGTTCATTGACTCCAAAGGCTACGGCTTCTTCAGTCCGGACGATGGCGGCGATGATTTGTTCGCGCATTTTTCGGCGATTACCATGCAAGGCTTCAAGACGCTCAAGGAAGGCCAGAAGGTCAGCTTCGAAGTGACCACCGGTCCGAAGGGCAATCAGGCTTCGAACATCCAGAGCGCGTAATCACCGCGAGTCGGAACAGGAAACCCGCTTCGGCGGGTTTTTTGTTGCTTGTACGAGACGCGTCAATATAGAGTGCCGCTAACTTTACGGACCCAGACGATGCCGGTATCCCTGCAGGATGTTCGCCATGCCGCGGCTGCCATTTCTGGCGCCGTACTCGATACTGCCTGCCTGCTCTCACGCACGCTCTCCGACATTGCCGGCGCGCAGGTGTACCTGAAGTTCGAAAATCACCAGTTCACGGCGTCGTTCAAGGAACGCGGCGCGCTCAACAAGCTGCTGTCGCTCGACGCCGCGCAGCGCCGGGCTGGCGTGATGGCGGTCTCGGCCGGCAACCATGCGCAAGGGGTCGCCTATCACGCCAGGCTGCTGCAGATTCCCGCGGTCATCGTCATGCCGCGCTTCACGCCGAACGTGAAAGTCGAGCAGACCCGTGCCTTCGGCGCTGAAGTCATCCTGCAGGGCGAGAATTTCGACGAAGCGAAGGCCTACGCATTGCAGGTGATGGCGCAACGGCGCCTCACGCTGGTTCATCCCTACGACGACGAAAAAATTATCGCCGGCCAGGGCACCATCGCGCTGGAAATGCTCGATGCGCAGCCGGACCTCGATGTGCTGATCGTGCCGGTTGGCGGCGGCGGCATGATCGCGGGCATGGCGAGTGCGGCCAGGGCGCTCAAGCCCGGCATCGAAATGATCGGCGTGGAGGCCCTGCGGTTTCCATCCATGTACGCGGCCTTGAAAGGATCGAAGCCGGAGTTCGGCACCAATACGATCGCCGACGGCATCGCGGTCAAAGAGCCGGGAAAGCTGACGCTGGAGATCATCCGCACGCAGGTCGACGACATCGTCCTGGTCGACGAAGGCGATATCGAAGAGACAATGCTGTTGCTGCTGGAAATGGAAAAGACCGTCGTGGAAGGCGCCGGCGCGGCCGGACTGGCGGGGCTGTTGCGAAACCGCGAGCGCTTTGCCGGAAAGAAAGTGGGGGTGGTGCTTTCCGGCGGCAACATCGATCCGCTCACGCTGGCCGACATCATCGAACGCGGCATGGTGCGCGCCGGCCGTTTGACGCGACTGCAGGTTCAGCTACGCGACCTGCCCGGTTCCCTGGCGAAAGTCACTGCGGCGCTGGCGGAGGCAAACGCCAACATCGAGGAAGTCCACCACGAGCGTGCCTTTTCGCACCTGCCCGTGCAGTCCGCCGTGGTGGATTTCGTGCTGCAGACGCGGGGGCACGATCATGTGAAGCAGATCATCTCGGTGTTGGAAGCTGCGGGATTCAATACGCGGCTGCATAACACGGACTAAAAGAAGGGACTCAGGACTGAGGACTCAGGACTTAGAAAAAGAAAATGCAAATGCGGGTACGGCAGGTTGCGGCTGGTGAGATTTCGTTTCTACTGAGTCCTGCGTCCCGAGTCCTGAGTCCTCATTTTCCCAATGCCCTGTCCAGAAACTCCAGCCGATCCTGCCCCCAGAACAATTCATTTCTGTAAACGTAGGTCGGCGCACCAAACACCTGGCGCGCTATGGCTTCATCCGTGAAGGCTTCGAATCGCGCCGCTGTTTCCGGCGCGTTCGCCTGCTTGAGTAGTGCGCCGCTGTCCACCCCTGCGCTGCGAATCGCCGCAGCGACCTCGACTTCATCGGCCATGTTCTTCTCCTCGGCCCAGCATCCGCGCAGAAATGCGCCCGCGAGCTTCATGGCTTTGTCCGCATCGCCGGCCGCAATAATGACCAGGGCCGCGAGCCTGGCGTCGTAAGGAAAGAATTTCGGCTGGATGTTCATCGGCATGCCCAGGTGCTTGCTCCAGCGCTCGAGTTCGACCAGGCGATAGGCCTGTCTCTGCGGTGCGCGCTTGGCCACCGGCACTCCGCCGGAGAGCGGAAAGATGCGGCCGTAGTCCACTGGCTTCACCGCTATCGAGGCGCCGTGCTTGCGGGCGATTTCATGGAAGCGCCCGTGGCCGAGATAAGTCCAGGGTGACGCTGGGGAAAAGTAATAGTCGATGGTCTTTGCCACGCGCAACTCCTCTTGCTATGGTTGTATGTGTTGGAGCGGAAGCGGCGGAAAGTTTACCATTGACGCTTGCAGATGCATTTCGGCTGCAGTGCAGCATGCCGACAAGGTGATTCGATTACCGCGAAATCCGAACGGAGGAGAACAACAATGAAATTGTTGCGAGTGCTGGCGGTTTCCGCGGCGTTGCTATGCGCCTGTTCTGTCCAGGCGCAGGAAATTATTTTGAAAGTACACCATCCGCTTCCGTCGACGTCGACCGCGCACCAGAAGGTGCTGGAACCCTGGTGCGCGAAAATCACGGCCGAATCGAAGGGCCGCATCAAATGCCAGATCTATCCGTCCATGCAACTGGGCGGCTCCGTCCCGCAACTCTACGACCAAGTCAAGGACGGCGTGGTGGATGTGATCTGGACGGTCGCGGGTTATTCCGCGGGGCGCTTCCCGCTGGTGGAAGTCTTCGAACTGCCGTTCTTCATGCATAACGCCGAAGCCTCCAGCAAGGCGCTGTGGGAATACGTGCAATTGCACGACGCCGACGAATTCAAGGACGTGCATGCGATCGCCTTTCACCTGCATGGCGGCGGCGTATTCCACATGATCAAGAAGCCGATCGTGCATCGCGCCGACCTGAAAGGCATGAAAGTGCGCGCGCCGACGCGGCAGACGACGAAGATGCTGGCGGCCCTCGGGGCCACGCCGGTCGGCATGCCGGTTCCACAGGTCCCGGAAGCGCTGCAGAAAGGCGTCATCGACGGCACGATCCTGCCTTACGAAGTGATGCCGGCGCTGAAAGTCGACGAACTGACCAAATATCACAGCGGGCCGGATGACTCGCAGCCGTTGATCTACAACTCGGTATTCATCATCGCGATGAACAAGGCGAAGTACGAGTCGCTGCTGCCCGACTTGAAGAAAATCATCGATGCCAACAGCGGCATCGGGTTGTCCGGGCAGATCGGCCGCCTGTTCGCCGAAGTCGAGGTCGCCAACAAGAAGAAGATCGGCGGCGTGACGAACGTGATCGCGAATGAGGAAATCGAGGAATGGAAGAAGGTCGTGCAGCCGGTGACGGACGGCTGGGTTGCGGATGCGAACGCCAAAGGCGCGGACGGCAACGCGTTGCTCAAGGCCGCGCACGACTTGATTAACAAGTACAGCAAATGAGTTTCACGTTCTAGTGCCTAGGGACTCGCTCTCACCGCAGAGGACGCAGAGGACGCGGAGGAAAAACAAATACGAGGAAAGGCAATTCGGGGGATAGAAGTAACAGTTCGCGAACCGCTGCCGTCCACTGTTGCCTCGTGGAACATTTGCCAATGGCGAGTCTTACCCGAGTATATTTTTTACTCTTGCCTTTCCTCTGCGTCCTCCGCGGTGAGAGCTGTCCCCGGAGAGAACAGGTCAGGCATCGCCCCAGACTTCGCGGGCAGTTTCCACCACCAGCCGCAGCTTCGCGGCCTGGCTTTCGAGCGCGATGTCGTTGCCGTGCACGGTGCTGGAGAATCCGCACTGCGGTGACAGGCAAAGCTGCTCGATGGCGACATGTTTAGACGCTTCGTCGATGCGCCGCTTGAGCAGGTCCTTCGATTCCAGTTCGCCGACCTTGGTGCTGACCAGCCCGAGCACGACGGTCTTGCCCTTCGGCACGAAGCGCAGCGGCGCGAAACTGCCCGAGCGCACGTCGTCGTATTCCAGGAAATAGCCGTCCGCGGCCAGTTCGTTGAACAAGACTTCGGCTACCGGTTCGTAACTTCCTTCGGCCGCCCACGCGCTGCGGAAATTCCCGCGGCACAAGTGCACGCATACCGTCATGTCGGCGGGCCGCTCGGCGATGGCAGCATTGATCAGCCGGGCGTAACGGCGTGGCAATTCGTCCGGATCGTCGCCGCGCTGGCGCGCGCCTTCGCGCATTTTCGGATCGCACAGGTAGGCGAGGTTGGTGTCGTCCATCTGCAGGTAGCGGCAGCCTGCGTCGCCGAGCGATTTCAGTTCGGCGCGATAGCAGCTTGCCACGTCATCGTAGAAAGCCGGCTCCAGTTCGGGATAGGCCGATTTGCTGATGGCGCCGCGGCCGCCGCGAAAATGCAGCATGGTCGGCGAGGGAATGGTGACCTTCGGTGTCTGCTTCGTTACCGATTTGAGGAATTCAAAGTCGGCGAGCTGGATCGGGCGCACATGGCGCAGTGGGCCGGTAACGTGCATGACCGGCGGGGAAAAATCGACGTTGCCGCCGGCGCTGCGAAAGCTCACCGCGATGCCGCCCTTGGTCTCGACGCCTTGCAACTGCTCCAGGAAGTCGACGTGGAAATAAG
>JANXPQ010000039.1 GCA_025357235.1 Betaproteobacteria bacterium | reverse complement strand
TCTACCAGTTGTCGGCCATCTGGAGCCCGATCCGTCGGACCGAGGTGACCTTGGCGCTGGAGACGGGGGAAAGGACTTCCAATCAGCAATTTGCTGATTACAAATACCAGTCGGTGACGTTAAGCGCTATGCGAATGTTTTGAATCGAAGTTGCTGTTACTCGCACGGGCACTCGACTCGACGCGGCTTGCCGTGAGCGCGATCGGATCCATCAAGCCTTCAGGTCGACAAGCCCTACGCCGCCAATGCCCATCATTTTATCCCCGCTTGTTGAAACGATGCACTGGCGATTTCCGGCGCGACCGACTTGCACAACCGGACAGGAAGGACTAACGAACGATGCTTGCCGCCACCACTAGTTTCGTGGTGTGGAGCGCGCCCGTAGCCGGGAATCGCAGTCGCACTCGGGCTGGTTTATCCGAGCTGGGCTGGACGGTCGTTTGGTGCCGGGAGCCGGAATCGAACCGGCACGCCTGTTAAGGGCGCGGGATTTTGAGTCCCGTGCGTCTACCAGTTCCGCCATCCCGGCACGGGGAGCGCAATTATCGGCAATTCGGTCCCCGCCGGCAACCGGGGATCGGCCCATCCATCGATATAATGCGCGCCATGCGAATTGAAGAGTTTGACTACGATCTGCCCGCGGCGCTCATCGCCCAGTTCCCCCCCGAGGAGCGCGCTGCCGGACGGATGCTGCATTTGGACGGCAATACCGGAGCGTGCCTGGACTATCGTTTTACCGACCTGCCACGGTTCGTACGCGAGGGGGATCTGTTCGTGTTCAACGATACCCGCGTGATCAAGGCTCGATTGTGGGGCGCAAAACAGACCGGCGGCCGGGTCGAGGCACTGGTAGAGCGCGTGGTGACGCCACGCCGTGCGCTCGTCATGCTGCGCGCGAGCCACGTTCCCGCACCGGGGCAGAAACTGATTTTCGGCAACGCCGATGCCGCTGTGGTGATCGAACGGCAGGATAATTTTTTCCTGCTGGAATTCGACGACGAAGTATTGTCCGTGTTGGACAGGCAGGGCGAAGTTCCTCTGCCGCCTTATATTGCAAGGTCCGCCGGCAGGGATGATCTGGCGCGCTATCAGACGGTGTACGCGCGCCATCCGGGGGCGGTTGCCGCCCCGACCGCAGGCCTGCACTTCGACCAGGCGATGCTCGATCGCATCGCCGCTTGCGGTGCCGGGCTGGCTTACGTGACTTTGCATGTCGGCGCGGGGACTTTTCAACCGGTCAGAGAGGACCAGGTGGACATGCACGTCATGCACAGCGAGCGCTATTCGGTTCCGGAAGAAACGGTACGGGCGGTGGCCGACGCGCGCGTGCGCGGCGGCCGCATCACGGCGGTCGGTACCACCAGCTTGCGCGCACTGGAAGCCGCGTCGCAGTCCGGCCAGGTGGTTTCGGGCAGCGGCGAAACGCGGTTGTTCATCCGGCCGGGATACGCCTTCAGGCTGGTCGACCGGCTGCTGACCAACTTCCATCTGCCGCGCTCCACGCTGCTGATGCTGGTCAGTGCCTTCGCCGGCATCGAGCATGTCCGCGACGCCTATCGGCATGCGATCGAAGAGCATTACCGGTTTTTCAGTTACGGCGACGCCATGCTGATCGATCGCGCCCATGGCAACGCGCGCGTGGCGGCCTGAAGATGCACTTCGAGATCCTGTCCAGAGACGGGCTGGCCCGGCGCGGGCGCCTGACGTTGGCCCACGGCAGCGTGGAAACGCCCGTCTTCATGCCGGTGGGGACCTATGGTTCGGTGAAAGCGATGAGCCCGGAAGATCTGCTCGCTGTCGGCGCGCAGATCGTGCTCGGCAATACTTTCCACTTGTGGCTCAGGCCCGGGCTGGACGTAATCGCGGCACACGGTGGATTGCACCGCTTCATGGCTTGGAACAAACCGATTCTCACCGATTCCGGTGGTTTCCAGGTGTTCAGCCTCGGTGAACTGCGCAAGATCAGCGAGGAGGGCGTCAGGTTTCGTTCACCGGTAAACGGAGACGTCTGTTTCCTGTCTCCGGAAGAATCGATGCGCATCCAGCGCACGCTCAATTCCGATGTCGTCATGATCTTCGACGAGTGCACGCCTTATCCCGCCGACGAGCGCGAGGCCGCCGTTTCCATGCGCCTGTCCTTGCGTTGGGCACAACGCAGCAAGCGCGCCCATGAAGGCAATGGCAACGCGTTGTTCGGCATCGTTCAAGGTGGAATGCACGAGGCACTGCGCGACGAATCGCTTGCCGGCCTGCGGGAAATCGGTTTCGACGGTTACGCGATAGGCGGGCTGTCGGTGGGCGAGCCCAAGGAAGACATGCAACGCATCCTGCGCCATACGGCCCCGCAGCTGCCTTCCGGCGCGCCGCGCTATCTGATGGGCGTCGGCACGCCGGCCGATATTGTCGATGCCGTCGAGAGTGGCATCGACATGTTCGATTGCGTGATGCCCACGCGCAATGCGCGCAATGGCTGGATTTTCACCAGCAACGGCACGATCCGGCTGCGCAATGCCCGCTATCGGGATGACATCCGGCCGCTCGACGAGCAATGCGGCTGCTATACCTGCCGGCAATTTTCGCGCGCCTATCTGCATCATCTGCAGCGCGTCAACGAAATCCTCGGGTCCCACCTCAATACTGTGCACAATCTCCATTTCTATCAGCAGCTAATGGGCGCGCTGCGGCAGGCCATCGAGGCCGGAAAACTGACGGAATATGCCGCTTCGGTGAGGCTTCGCGAGCGATAGCCGTGCTAAAATGCGCCCCTTTTCAGGGCTGGACGGCATAACCGCGGGAACGGCGCAGCACCGGCGGTCATTCGAACCCTGAGCACAAAAATCAGATTGGAGGAGTATCCGTGCTGATCAGCAACGCTTATGCCCAGGCCGCACCGGCCAGCCAGGGGTTCGACTTGTTCCAGATGCTGCCGCTGGTGCTGATGTTCGTACTGTTGTACTTCCTGATGATCCGGCCGCAGTCGAAGAAAGCCAAGGAACACCGCGCCATGCTGGCCGGGCTGCAGAAGGGGGATGAAGTAGTCACGGCCGGAGGTACGCTCGGCAAGGTCACCAAAGTCGGTGACAATTTCGTTTCCGTAGAAATTGCCCCGAACGTCGAAATCCAAGTGCAGAGGCCGTCGGTTACCACCCTGTTGCCCAAGGGAACCATCAAGAGCGCCAGTTAGAGGCGACGATGGCGGGGAGTAATCCCTCCCGGAATGCTTCGCACCTGACCATACGCATCGCATAGGGCAAACATGAATCGCTACCCGCTCTGGAAATACGTACTCATTGCCGTCGCGCTGACCGTAGGCCTGTTTTATACCTTGCCGAACTTCTTCGGCGAAGTGCCGGCAGTGCAGGTCTCCCCGGCCAAAAGCACGGCCAAGGTCGACGAAACGCTGTTGTCGCACGTAGATCAGGCGCTCACCCAGGCCAACATCAAGCCCGACGGCATATTTCTCGACCCCGCCAGCATCAAGGTGCGGCTTGCCACCACCGACATGCAGCTGAAAGCGAAGGACGTGCTGCAAGGCGCGCTCGGCGAGAACTACGTTGTGGCGCTGAACCTGTTGTCCAGCTCCCCGCACTGGCTGACCAGGATTAACGCGTTGCCGATGTATCTCGGCCTCGATTTACGTGGTGGCGTGCACTTCCTGCTGCAGGTGGACATGAAAGGCGCGCTGACCAAGGCCGCCGATCGCTATGCCGCCGATATCCGCACCACGTTGCGGGGCAAGGAAATCCGCTACGCCGGTATTTCACGCGACGGACAGAACGTCGTGGTCAAGTTCCGCGACAGCCAGACGCGCGATCTGGCCGCCGCGGAAATCGGAAAACAGAATCCGGACTTGCTGCTGAACTCCGCCGAAGCCGGCGCCGAATTTTCGATCACCGCGGCGCTCAGGCCTGAAGTTCAGAAACGCATCCAGGAATTCGCCATCCAGCAGAACATCACCACCCTGCGCAATCGGGTCAATGAACTCGGCGTAGCCGAGCCGATCGTGCAGCAGTCGGGCGGGGATCGCGTGGTCGTACAACTGCCCGGCGTGCAGGATACGGCGAAGGCGAAGGACATTCTCGGCCGCACGGCAACGCTGGAAGTGCGCATGGTGGACGAAGAACATAGCGACGCCGCTTCGCTGCAGGCTGCCATCGGCGGCCAGGCGCCTTTTGGCGACGAGCTGCTTTATGACCGCGAGGGCGCTCCGCACCTGCTCAAACGCGAGGTTATCCTGACCGGCGATCGCATTTCCGATGCGCAGCCCGGATTCGACAGCCAGACCGGTGAACCCGCCGTCCACATCAATCTCGACGGACGCGGTGCCACGATTTTCCAGCAGGTCACCCGTGAAAGCATCGGCAAGCGCATGGCGATGGTGCTGGTGGAAAAGGGCAAGGGCGAAGTCATTACGGCTCCGGTGATCCGCTCGGAGATTCCCGGCGGCCGTGTGCAGATCAGCGGACGCATGACCACCACGGAAGCGCGGGATGTGGCGTTGCTGTTGCGCGCTGGCGCACTGGCGGCGCCGATGGAAATCGTCGAGGAACGCACGGTTGGCCCTAGTCTTGGCGCCGACAACATCAGCCGCGGTTTCCACTCGACCATGATCGGTTTCGGGGCGATCGCCATTTTCATGATCGCCTACTACTTGTTCTTCGGGGTGATATCGGTACTGGCTCTAGCGGTGAACCTGATGCTGCTGGTCGCGCTGCTGTCGATGCTTCAGGCGACGCTTACGCTGCCCGGCATTGCCGCCATTGCGCTGGCGCTCGGCATGGCGATCGACGCCAACGTGCTGATCAACGAGCGCATCCGGGAAGAATTACGCAACGGCACCACGCCCCAGGCGGCGATTGCTGCCGGCTACGAACGGGCCTGGGCGACGATTCTCGATTCGAACATCACTACCCTGATCGCCGGTATCGCGCTGTTCATGTTCGGCAGCGGCCCGGTGCGCGGTTTTGCGGTCGTGCACTGCCTGGGCATCCTGACATCGATGTTCAGCGCAGTAGTGGTTTCCCGCGGCATGGTGAATCTGGTTTTTGGCGCACGGCGCAAGCTCGAAAAATTGCCGATCGGCAATACCGACTGGTACAAGCGGCACACGGCCGCCTGAACGCGGCTCGCCGACTCAGCGCAGAGGACGAATAAATGGAATTTTTCCGCATCCGTAAAGACATTCCCTTCATGCGCCATGCGCTGGTGTTCAACATAATTTCGTTGATCACCTTCATCCTGGCAGTGATTTTCCTCGCCACCAAAGGCCTGCATCTGGGCGTCGAATTTACCGGCGGTACGGTGATGGAGATCAATTACGGGCACGCCGTGGACGTCGACAAGATCCGCGATTCGCTGAACCGGGTGAGCCTTGCCGATGCGACGGTGCAAAGCTTTGGCAGCTCGCAAACGGCGCTCATCCGGCTGCCGGCCAAGCAGGGCATAACCGGTGCCCAGCTGTCCGAAACCGTGATCAAGGCTTTGCGTCAGGACGATCCGTCGGTCGAGTTGCGCCGTGTCGATTTTGTCGGTTCGCAGGTCGGCAAGGAACTGGTCGAAAACGGAGCCCTGGCACTGCTGCTGGTGTCCATCGGCATCGTCGTTTACCTGGCGCTGCGTTTCGAATGGAAATTCGGCGTGTCGGCGATCATCGCCAACCTGCATGACGTGGTGATCATCCTGGGTTTCTTTGCATTCTTCCAGTGGGAATTCTCCCTGCCAGTGCTCGCCGCGGTGCTCGCGGTGCTGGGCTATTCGGTAAACGAATCGGTGGTCGTGTTCGACCGGATTCGCGAGAATTTCCGCAAGATGCGCAAGGCCAGCACGCCGGAAGTCATCAACAACGCCATTACCCGCACGATGTCGCGCACCATCATCACCCACGGTTGCACGCAGCTGATGGTCACGTCCATCCTGATCTTCGGCGGCGAGACGCTGCACTACTTTGCGCTGGCACTCACCATCGGCATCCTGTTCGGCATTTATTCGTCGGTCCTGGTTGCTAGCCCGCTGGTGATGTGGCTGGGCGTGACGCGCGAGGATTTCATCAAGCCCGAGAAGAAGCAGGAAGAGGCGGTCGTCTAAAAAGGGCGGATCTACGATGGATCTGTTGTCCGGTTTCATCGACCTGGTCCTGCACCTGGACCAGCATCTGCGGGAACTGGCCCAGACTTACGGTGCCTGGGTTTACGCAGTCCTTTTTCTTATCGTATTCCTGGAAACCGGCGTGGTCGTCGCGCCGTTCCTGCCCGGCGACTCGATGCTGTTCGTGGCCGGAACCGTTGCCGCCGCCGGCGAACTCAATGTTCACGCCCTGGTGCTGCTGCTGATTGCGGCGGCGATTGCCGGGGATTCGCTGAATTACGCCATCGGCCGTTATCTCGGACCGAGGGTATTCCGCTTCGACGAATCGCGATTCTTCAAGCGCGCCTATGTGGAGCGCACCCGCGCGTTTTTCGAACGCCATGGCGGCAAGGCGATCATCATCGCGCGCTTCGTTCCGATCATCCGCACCTACGCGCCGTTCGTGGCCGGCATCGGCGCAATGCGCTACCGGCGCTTTCTGATGTTCAACGTGACGGGGGCGCTACTGTGGGTGGCGCTGCTGACTTATGCCGGCTTTTTCTTCGGCAACCTGTCGTTGGTCAGGAACAATCTGACCACCGTCATTCTCGGCATCATCGTGCTGTCCGTAATGCCGGCGATCATCGAATTCTGGCGCGCCAAGCGCGCGCCTTGATGCATCAGATGCGCTTGGCCAGCTGCTCCGCCAGACCGGTGTAAGTGGCTGGCGCCAGGGCCAGCAGCCGGTCCTTTTCTGCGGACGGAATGGCCAGACCGCGGATGAATCCATGCAGCGATTCGCGATTGATACCTGCCTTGCCGCGCGTAAGGGCCTTCAACTGCTCGTATGCATCGTCGATGCCATAACGCTTCATGACCGTCTGGATCGGTTCGGCCAGCACCTCCCAGTTGGCATTCAGATCGTCGGCGAGGCGTTTCGGATCGGGCTCGAGTTTGTTCAGGCCGCGCAGGCAGGCGTCGTAGGCGAGCAGGCTGTAGCCCAAAGCCACGCCCATGTTGCGCATTACCGTCGAATCCGTCAGATCGCGCTGCCAGCGCGAAATCGGCAACTTGGACGACAAATGCGATAACAACGCGTTGGCGAGGCCGAGATTGCCTTCGGAGTTCTCGAAATCGATCGGGTTGACCTTGTGCGGCATCGTCGAGGAGCCGACTTCGCCTTCCTTAACTTTCTGCTTGAAGTAGCCGATCGATATATAACCCCAGACGTCGCGATCGAGATCGAGCAACACGGTATTGAGCCCGGCACAGGCATCGAACAATTCGGCGATGCTGTCGTGCGGTTCGATCTGTGTGGTGTACGCATTGAATTCGAAGCCGAGCTTTTCGACGAAGTCGCGGCAGAATTTCTCCCAGTCGAAGTCCGGAAATGCCGCAAGGTGGGCGTTGTAGTTTCCGACTGCGCCATTGATCTTGCCGGTAAGCGGGACGCCAGCGACACGAGCGCGTTGCCGGCGCAGTCGATGAACGATGTTTGCCATTTCCTTGCCCAGCGTACTCGGTGTTGCCGGTTGTCCGTGCGTTCTCGACAGCATGGACAGCGATGCGGTCGAATGGGCGAGCGCGGTCAGTCTTTCTATCAGGGCATCGACAGCAGGCAGCATTACCTGCGTGCGCGCATCCCTCAGCATCATTGCGTGGCAAAGATTGTTGATGTCCTCGGATGTACAGGCGAAATGCACGAAGCCGGTGACACCGGCTATTTCACGATTGTCTGACAGCTTCTCCTTGAGCCAGTATTCGATCGCCTTGACATCGTGATTGGTGCGGGCTTCGATCTGTTTTACCGCTTCCCCGTCAATAGCAGAGAAGTCGCGTACCACGTCGTCGAGTTGCCGTACCGTCGAAGGGGAAAGGGAGGGAATGTCGTCCAGCGCTGCTGCCGCGCAGAGCGCCTTCAGCCATTCGACTTCGACCAGAATTCGGTAGCGGATCAGGCCGAATTCGCTGAAGTAATCCGAGAGCCTGGAGATTTTGTCCCGATAACGGCCATCGAGCGGGGACAGGGCGGTGAGAGCGGAAAGAGGCATCATCCAAGTGGCTAATCAGTATGAATAATTTTATCACGATGAGCGCCGCCGCGGCTCTGGATATGCACAGCTCGTGGCGGTTGCGACCGATCCATACCGCACAGCTAGCGCGCTGCCGGGACCGCGCTGTCGATGATGCCGCCGCCCAGACACACTTTCGACTCGTAGACGACCACCGACTGACCGGGCGTCACTGCCCATTGCGGCTCCGCGAATTTTATTTCGCACGAATTCGCATCCACCCGCTCGACTTCGCAAGGCGCATCCTTCTGCCGGTAGCGTGTCTTCGCGCCGTAGACCCAGTTGCAATGGGGCTGCGTTCCGCTGATCCAGGTAAGGTCATCGGCGGTTAGCGCATCTGACAGCAGGGCGGGATGGTCGTGGCCTTGCACGACGGTAAGCCGATTCGATTCCATATCCTTGCCGCACACATACCACGGCTCGCCGTCGCCTTCCTTGCGCCCACCGATGCCCAGTCCCTGGCGCTGGCCGAGGGTGTAATACATCAGGCCCATGTGCCGGCCGATGATGTTTCCGTCAGGGGTGATCATGTCCCCCGGTTGTGTGGGCAGATAACGATTCAGGAACTCGCGGAACGGCCGTTCGCCGATGAAACAGATGCCGGTGGAGTCTTTCTTGTCATGGTTCGGCAGCTTCAGTTTGGCTGCAAGTTCGCGCACATCGCGCTTGTACATCGCGCCCACCGGGAAAAGCGTGCTGCCCAGTTGTGTCTGGTTCAGCCGGTAGAGAAAGTAGCTCTGGTCCTTGGTCCCGTCTTCCGCCTTGAGCAGCTGGAACAGGCCGTCCTTTTCGCGCACTTGTGCGTAGTGCCCGGTGGCTATGCGATCCGCGCCCAGCTGCAACGCATGATCGAGAAACGCCTTGAACTTGATTTCAGCATTGCAAAGAACGTCTGGATTGGGCGTTCGCCCCGCCTTGTATTCGGCGAGAAAGCTGTTGAACACGCGGTCCTTGTACTCGGCGGAAAAATTAACCGCCTCGATGTCAATCCCGATCAGGTCTGCAATCGAAACCGCGTCGATCAGGTCCTGCCGTGACGTGCAGTATTCTTCCTCGTCATCGTCTTCCCAGTTCTTCATGAAGAGGCCGACGACGTCGTAACCCTGTTCCTTGAGCAGCCAGGCCGCGACCGAGGAATCCACCCCACCTGACATGCCGACGACGATGCGCTGCTTTTTGCTCACATTGCGATCCCGGTTCAGTTGTAGTCTACCAGCAGGCCGAGCGGCGCTCGCACTCCGGCCAGGTAGTCTTCCATGCAGCGCACGACCAGCGGGCTGCGATGGCGGTCGCGGCCGGCGCGAATCTCGTCCGGGCTGAGCCACACCGCGCGCAGGATGCCGGTATCCAGCGCCCGATCGGCGAAATGCCTTCCCAGGCGGCCGGAAAACGCGAACCGAAGATAAGTGACTTCGCTGCCGGAAGGGCGCCAGCGATATACGCCGACCAGATGTTCCGGGGAAAATTCCCAGGCAGTCTCCTCGAGCGTCTCGCGCGCTGTTGCCGCGACAATCGACTCGTCGGCTTCGAGATGGCCTGCCGGTTGATTGAACAGCAAACCGCGTTCTGTGTGTTCCTCGACAAGGAGAAAAAGGCCATCGCGCTCGACCACCGCGGCAACGGTTACATCGGGTTTCCAGACCATGCCGGTTTTCAGATCAGCTTCGGGAACAGTTCGATCAGTCCGCGGTATATGTACTCGACCCCGATGGCCGCAATGATCAGCCCCATGACACGAGTGATGATATTCATGCCGGTCTTGCCCAGCCGCTCGGAAATGCGAGTGGCCGCCGCAAGTGCCGCCCACACCGCGATCCCTATGAGTGCCGCGGGAAACAGCAGCATGAAATGGCCGAGGAAGCCGTGCGAATGATGGGTGGCGATGATCATTGTGCTGATTGCGCCCGGCCCGGCCAGCAATGGAATGCCGAGGGGCACGACAGCCACCGCATCCTTTTCGGATGCTTCCTCCGCTTCGTCGGGCGTCTGGCGGATCCCGCTTTCTTTGGCCTGCAACATCGATATCGCCATCAACAGCAGCAGGATTCCGCCTGCAATCAGGAACGAGGGGATGCTGATGCCGAAAAAACGCAGCATTTGCGTGCCGATCATTGCTGCGACGGCGAGCACGCAGAAGACGGTAATGGCGACAACTTGCGTAACACGTCGCCGCTCGGCCTGCGTGTAACCAGTGGTGGTGCTGAGGAAGACGGGAATACCGGCGAAAGGATCGACGATGGCCAACAACGCGACAGTCAGTTTGATCAGGTCGGTCCACTCGCCCATGGCGTACGCCCCCTTGATTTACAATTCATGAAATAAAGAAGGCAGGGATCCGACCCTGCCTTTCCCCTGGTATTCGCCGTGTGGCTACTTGGCTGAATCCTTGGGGGTGCTTTCCTGGTGTTCCTTCTTATCGTCCTTGTCCTCCTCCGATTGCTTGGCGGGAGGGGCAATCTTGGCGCCAGACTTGGCCAGTGCCGAACTAGGTGCGGTTGGTGCTACGCCTGCGGATGCGGAAAAGGAAAGGGCTCCCAACGCGGCGGGCAGGATGAGCGCAATCAGTTTCGTCATAGCGGGTTCCATTTTTCTGAATCCGGGAAATAATCCGAACCGGAGCATTTATCCAGCCGGAAAGCGCTGGCGAGAATAAGGACATTCCCCTGAGGCGTCAAACCGCTTGAACGGTGCTAGATATCGAGTCGCGCTCAAAAAAAACAAGGCAGGGAATAATTCCCTGCCTTGTCATTTACATCTGATTGAAACTATTACTTGGCCGGTGCGGCGGCTGCCGGGGCTGCTGCTGCCGGAGCAGCTACTTCCTTCTTGGCCTTCTTATGCTTCTTTGCGGACTTGGCGGGCTTGTCAGCCGGCGCAGCTGCGTCAGCGGCAACAGCCGAGAACGTAACAGCGGCAAACAGGGCGGCGATCAGGGCGGCAATAATCTTATTCATGCTGGTCTTCTCCATTGGTAAGTTCTTCAGGGATGACACTATCTTAGGTGTCGGAACCCTTAACGCCGGGTTGGATGCCCGGTTGACATATTTTGTTACAAGTTCGCCGTCCTTACCAAAGGCGCACCTCCCCATCGGGCAGAAGGCGATATTCGCCGGAATCCAGTCCGGCCAGAGTCCAGTGACCTATTCGATGACGGATTAGCCGCAGCGTGGGAAAGCCGGCCGCCGCGGTCATGCGCCGGACCTGGCGGTTTTTGCCTTCTCTGATCTCTATTTCCAGCCAGCTGGTCGGGATGCTTTGGCGGAATCGGATGGGCGGGCTGCGAGCCCATAAATCAGGCGGTTCGGCGATCGGCTTGACGCTCGCCGGCGCGGTTACAAAATCTCCCAGGTCCACGCCGCTGCGCAGCCGAGTCAAAGCAGCCTCGTCGGGAATATTTTTGACTTGAGCCCAATAGGATTTGGGCCACTTTTTCGCGGGATGGCTGATGGCGTTCTGCAGGGCGCCATCGTCGGTCAGGACCAGCAGCCCCTCGCTGTCCGTATCGAGCTGGCCGGCAGGGTAGATACCCGTGATCGGCACGAAATCCTTCAGCGTCTGCTTGCCGGCCGACGGACTGAACTGGCAGATCACGCCGTAGGGTTTGTTGAAGAGGACGACCCTTGGCATGGGATGGGGTCGGGCCGTCCCTTATAACGACGGTCCGGACAAGGTCAGCGGTGTTCGTGCGCGGTGACGTAGTCGTACGCGGGCAAGGTGAGGAACTCGACGAAATCCTCGGCCAGCGTCAACTCCTCGAACATTCTGGCGCCTTCCTCGTATTTGCCCGCCGCATAACCCTTGTCGCCCAGCATTTCCCGGACTTTGGCCAGTTCCTGCGGCACGAGCTCGCGGAACAATTCCTTGCTGACCTTGCGGCCGTCGTCGAGAACGCCATGCGGGCTGCGGATCCAGTGCCAGATCTGGGCGCGAGAAATCTCCGCAGTTGCAGCATCTTCCATCAGATTGAAGATCGGCACGCAGCCGGTGCCGGCGAGCCAGGCACCGAGGTACTGGATGCCGATATTGATATTGATGCGCAGGCCTTGTTCGGTAATCGGACCTTTCGGCTGGAAATTGATCAGGTCTTTCGCTGCAACCTGAACGTCGTCGCGCTTTTTCTGGATCTGATTGGGTGTTTTCATCGATTTGTCAAACGCTTCCTTTGCAATCGCGACCAGGCCGGGATGCGCGACCCAGGTGCCGTCATGGCCATCAGTCGCTTCGCGGTCCTTGTCCGCCCGCACCTTGGCGAGGGCAGCCTCGTTGGCTGCAGGGTCGTTCTTGATCGGAATCTGCGCCGCCATCCCCCCCATGGCAAAGGCGCCGCGCTTGTGACAGGTCTTGATCAGCAGCAGCGAATAGGCGCGCATGAACGGACTGGTCATGGTCACCAGGCCGCGGTCGGCGAGGATGAAATCCTTCCGGTTCCGGAATTTCTTGATGCAACTGAAGATGTAATCCCAGCGACCGCAATTGAGGCCCGCCGAATGCTCACGCAGTTCGAACAGGATTTCCTCCATTTCGAAGGAGGCGAGAATGGTCTCGATCAGGACGGTGGCCTTGACGGTGCCTTGCGGTACGCCCAATTCCTTTTGCGCGAATACGAAGACCTCGTTCCACAACCGTGCCTCGAGATGGGATTCCATCTTTGGAAGATAGAGATAAATGCCCGACTTCTCTTTCACGCGCGCCCTGGCGTTGTGAAAGAAATACAACCCGAAGTCGAACAGCGAACCCGACATCGGTTGCCCGTCTATCACGATGTGTTTTTCGCTAAGATGCCAGCCGCGCGGTCGTACCAGCAGCGTCGCCGGTTTTTCGGCGAGTTTGTACTGCTTGCCTTCCGGGCTGGTGAATGAAATCGTGCCGGCGACCGCATCGCGCATGTTGATCTGGCCCTGGAGCTGGTTGTCCCAGGTCGGCGTCGACGAATCCTCGAAGTCCGCCATGAACATATTCGCACCGGAATTGAGCGCGTTGATCACCATCTTGCGATCGGTCGGGCCGGTGATTTCCACGCGGCGGTCCCGCAAATCCGCCGGCACCGGAGCGACTTCCCAGGCGGCGTCGCGAATCGCTTTGGTTTCCGCCAGGAAATCCGGCAATTTCCCGGAGTCGATTTCCTTTTGACGCTGGGCGCGGCGGGCAAGCAACTCGATCCGGCGCGCATTGAAACCGCGATGCAGCTTGGCCAGGAAGTTGAGGGCGTCGCCAGTGAGTATTTGCGCGTACTCTGGGGTGATGCTGCCAAGCACCTGCATGCCGGCGGGTATATTCGGGTGATTCACGTTAAGGCTCCAAGTCTAAAATTTTATATCGTGAAATTTAATTTTGCTAAATGATAAATAGGAAACGCCGCGGGAACAAGCAGAGCTTGCCACACCGCGGCGCAAAGGAAACTGCCGTAAAGATCAGGCGAATTGTTCTTCTTCGGTCGAGCCTGTCAGCGCTGTTACCGATGACTTGCCAGCCTGGATCGCCTGTGTGATTTCATCGAAATAACCGGTTCCAACTTCACGCTGATGCTTGGTGGCCGTGTAGCCTTTGGCCTCCGCTGCGAATTCGGCCTGCTGGAGTTTTACGTAGGCAGTCATGTTTTCGGTGGCGTAGCCACGCGCCAGTTCGAACATGCCGTAGTTGAGCGCGTGAAAGCCGGCCAACGTAATGAACTGGAACTTGTAGCCCATCGCGCCCAGTTCCCGCTGGAATTTGGCAATGGTGCTGTCGTCGAGATTTTTCTTCCAGTTGAAGGAGGGAGAACAGTTGTAGGAAAGCAGTTTGCCGGGATATCGTTTGTGGATGGCTTCGGCAAACTGTCGCGCGAAGGCGAGGTCCGGTTTCCCGGTTTCGCACCAGATCAAGTCGGCGAAGGGTGCATAGGCAAGGCCGCGCGATATGGCCTGCTGGATGCCGTTGATGACGCGATAGTAGCCTTCGGCAGTGCGCTCGCCTGTACAGAAGGGTCTGTCGTTCTCATCGATGTCCGAGGTGATCAGATTGGCCGCCTCCGCATCCGTGCGCGCGAACAGCACAGTCGGCACGCCCATGATGTCCGAGGCCAGGCGTGCCGCTGCGAGTTTCTGCACCGCTTCCTGCGTCGGAACCAGCACTTTGCCACCCATGTGCCCGCATTTCTTCGCCGAAGCGAGCTGGTCTTCGAAATGAACTCCGGCCGCGCCCGCGTCGATCATCGATTTCATCAATTCGAAAGCATTGAGTACGCCACCGAATCCGGCTTCGGCGTCGGCGACGATTGGTGCGTACCAGTCGATGCCGTCCTTGCCCTCGGCATGGTTAATCTGGTCGGCGCGAATCAGCGTGTTGTTGATGCGGCGTACGACAGCGGGAACGCTGTCGGCGGGATAGAGCGACTGGTCGGGATACATCTCGCCGGCGAGATTGGCGTCGGCTGCGACCTGCCAGCCGGAAAGGTAAATGGCTTTCAGTCCGGCCTTGACCTGCTGCATGGCCTGATTGCCGGTCAGGGCGCCCAGGGCATTGACGAACGCTTCTTCATTGACGAGTTTCCAGAGCTTCTCGGCGCCGCGGCGAGCCAGCGTATATTCGATCTGCACCGTGCCGCGAAGGCGGTAGACGTCTTCGGCCGAGTACGGGCGCTGTACGCCCCGCCAGCGCGGATTGCTTGTCCAGTTACTACGGATATCTGCGATTGCCTGATCGCGATTCATGGCGTTCTCCTGTCGGTCGCTTCAAGTGTGTTTTTTCGGACGTCGCGGAAATGCCGGCCTGGTGATCGGATCGCTGGAAAATCTGCAGCGATTCAGTTCACCCCGCCGAGTCCCGGCGGCGCTCTGATCCACGTGAAAGCCAGAGATCGGATCTGGCGGAATCATTGAAGAAGCCGCGTGTGGCGGCATCTTGTGTCGACGTTGCATCCGGGTTGTCTGATGCAACGGTGGTGAACCAACGTTAATCAGGTTTTTTATGCATCGCAACAGAAACAAGTAAGCAAATACAAATTTTATTAATCAAGCACTTAAAATTTACCAAGCCGGAATATTTTGCAATGCGAGAAATGGTTTCAGAGTTGCATCGCCGATGTCACCACGCTCAGAAAAAATGGGTCGGACACATTGACGCCGTAGTTTTTGTGTCGCAGCTGATCGTTGATTTACAATTGTCGCACTCAAGCAAGTCACATAACCGCTTGCAATTCAGTTACATCCACCCATCGAGGCAGACTCCATGTATCAGCACATAAAAGTGCCGTCCACCGGCGAAAAAATCACCGTCAATAAGGATTTCTCGCTGAATGTACCGGCCAACCCGATCATTCCGTTCATCGAGGGAGACGGAACGGGTGTGGATATCACCCCGGTGATGCGCAAGGTCGTGGATGCAGCCGTGGATGCCGCCTATGGCGCAAAGCGCAAGATCATCTGGATGGAGATGTTTGCCGGTGAGAAGTCCTGCAAGGTTTACGGAGAAAACGTCTGGTTGCCCGACGAGACGCTTCAGGCAAGCAAGGAGTTCGTGGTGTCGATCAAAGGTCCGCTCACCACGCCCGTTGGCGGCGGTATTCGCTCGATCAATGTCGCCCTGCGCCAGCAGCTGGATCTTTATATCTGCCTGCGCCCGGTGCGTTATTTCAAGGGTGTGCCCAGCCCGCTCAAGCAACCCGAAAAGACCGACATGGTGATCTTTCGCGAGAATTCCGAGGACATCTACGCCGGTATCGAATGGGCGGCCGAGTCCGACGATGCGCGCAAGCTGATCAATTTCCTCATCAAGGAAATGGGCGTCAAGAAGATCCGTTTTCCGCAAACATCCGGGATCGGCATCAAACCGGTATCGCGCGAAGGAACCGAACGTCTCGTGCGCAAGGCGATTCAGTATGCGATCGACAACAAGCGCCGGTCCGTGACTCTGGTGCACAAAGGCAACATCATGAAATTCACCGAGGGCGGCTTCCGCGATTGGGGCTACGCGCTCGCCAAGCGCGAGTTCGGCGCGGAGCTGATCGATGGCGGCCCATGGATGAAGCTGCCTGGCGGAATCATCATCAAGGATGTGATTGCCGACGCTTTCCTGCAGCAGATACTGCTGCGTCCGGAAGAGTACGACGTGATCGCGACGCTGAACCTGAACGGCGACTACATTTCCGACGCACTGGCTGCCCAGGTTGGCGGCATAGGCATCGCTCCTGGCGCGAATATGAGCGATTCAGTCGCAATGTTCGAAGCGACCCATGGCACGGCGCCAAAATATGCAGGCAAGGACTATGTCAATCCAGGCTCGCTGATCCTCTCGGCGGAGATGATGTTGCGCCATATGGGTTGGGTGGAAGCGGCGGATTTGATCGTCAAATCGGTCGAGGCGGCGATCAACGACAAGGTTGTCACCTATGACTTTGCGAGATTGATGACCGGGGCGACCCAGGTATCTTGCTCCGGATTCGGCGACGCCATGATCAAGCGCATGCGAGGTTGAGCGCCGCGCCGGAAAACAAAAAGCCCGCGACGGCGTCGCGGGCTTCGAATATTCTGAAAACTCCTGCGGATCTCGATCCGCTCCGGTGTCAGGCAGCCTGTATGTTGGAGGCTTGCTTGCCCTTGGGTCCCTGGGTGACCTCGAAACTCACCTTCTGGCCTTCCTTCAGCGTTTTGAATCCGTTCATCTGGATCGCCGAAAAATGCGCAAACAGATCTTCGCTGCCGTCATCGGGCGTGATGAATCCGTAGCCCTTTGCATCGTTGAACCACTTAACCGTACCGATTGCCATACATCCCTTCCCCTGGAGAAAAACGCGGGCCGGATACCCGCCGATCGTTTGAGTTTCAAGTCCGCGTTATCGGCAAAACCGGTACTGCAGTAGCCTTGAAGCCAAACACCAGTTCGCTTTGTAGGTTATTTATTTTGGGAAGTCAAGTATGCCAAACACGCGCAAGCGATTGTTGCAATGCAGATTTAAGGACTTCGCCGCAACTTGGGTCAGGCACGAATTCTGCACTTGTATTTTCCCCCGTTATCCGCAAAATTAGATCTAAGTGAAAGCAGCGAAGCGAGACGAAGGCATGGCAGCGGGAAATCGTGACAGCACGCTCCTGGAAGCCGAAAAAAGCAAGGTCAAACAGCCTCCGCTGTTCAAGGTCATGCTGCTCAACGACGATTACACACCCATGGACTTTGTCGTCGCGGTTCTGCAGACTTTCTTCTCGATGACCAGGGAGCAGGCGACCCAGGTGATGCTCAAAGTACACAGGGAAGGCATGGGCGTCTGCGGCGTGTATCCTAGGGACGTTGCGGCGACCAAAGTGGAACAGGTCATCGCATTTTCGAAACAGCATCAACATCCGCTTCAGTGCGTGATGGAGGA
>JANXPQ010000006.1 GCA_025357235.1 Betaproteobacteria bacterium | reverse complement strand
CGCTTCCTACAGCGCGACCGTCACCTGTTCCGGGTGTCCGAGCTTCGCGCCCGCCACTGGCGCTTTGGTGAAGGACACCGTCACCGTCTCCGATGGCACGCGCTACCTGTTGCCACTGTCGAGCGAATTCATTCCCGCCCTGGGCCAGATCAGCTCACAGGCGACAGTCTACGTATCCGCCAACGCGACCGATGCGGCGGGTAACACCAGAGTCAGCCCCCTGCAAGTGGCGACCATCACTTTCGCTCTGGACGCGCCACCCATTGTCGCCATGGTGCTAAACACGAGCTACGCAACGAGCGGCGATCCCTGGGCGGTCTCCGCGTGCAGGATCGCGAACGGCACGTACACGAACTGCTTTGCTGCGGCGACGCCATCGACTCCCGCCGAGGGAAATCGTCTTCTCGGATATGTCGTCTACAACTTCGGGGCGAGCTACGGCCTTTCCTTCCAGCTCTCGACAGATCCGGCCGACAGCACGCACAGTTCTCCTGTCGTCGAAGGATGGGAAGGTTGGGACGACAAACCGCTCACCGCGCCCTATCCATTCTCTGATTGGTGCACGACGTGTGGTGGCGCCGGCTGTCGTGCGCCGCCCTTCTCGCAGTCTTATGCATACTATTTTTGGTTGACCGGGGGGACCGCAAGTTGCCCCTCCACGCCTACCACCAACAACCCTTCCATCACCTACCCAGCAGCGAAGCAGACCAGCGCGCCACTCGCGGTTCACGTGTATCGCGCGAACAATGACGGTGCGACTGTCGCCGGCGATGCCCTGGTCGCGAGCAACAACTCGTACGCGATCCCAGCGTCCACGGGCGGTTACATGGGCATGGCCCTGCTCTTCGTCGGCCGCACTTCGGCATCGGTCGCGCGCTACAATCTCGACGTGGCGCCGGGCCCTGCTTCCCCCACCTGGAACAATGTCACCGGCAAGTTTGAGAGCCCGTTCACCTCGGTTACGCAGCCACCCACTTACTCGGATCGAATTGACTGCCCGGGCACCAGCACGCGAACCTGCTACTCCGACCGCGCTGACTGGTTCAAGCAACTCGACTACGCGCAGAGCAACATCTACGGCGCGCTCTCCAACGTGGTCGCGAACGGCTTCGCGAGCGGCACCACCAACGCGCTCGGGGCTTCCACCTCACCCACCACGATCAGCCTGACAAGCATCATCGGACAATGAAAGGGTTACCGGATATGCGCACTCTCATCGTAGCGGCCTTTCTCTCCGCGAACGCAGCCTGCAGCGGCAGTACCGGCTCCCAAGGCCCTGGAGGTCCTCAGGGACCAAAGGGCGATCAGGGCATCCAGGGACCCAAGGGTGACCAGGGCATCCAAGGGCCGAAGGGTGACCAAGGGCCTCCGGGTACGCCGCTTGCGGTCTACGATTCCGCCAACGTGAAGCTCGGCATGCTCCTCGGGCTCGCAGTTCCGAGCGGCAGCTCGGCAGCGGAGGTCACCGTTAGTTGGCTTGATCCGGCAAGCAATCTCGTCAAGACCGCTCGCCTTCGCACCGGGCAGCAGGTGTTTCCGGTGGTGCAACGGCTTATCTACACGACGGGTGACTGCACCGGGCAGGCGTACGTGGAAAGCGTGGACTACTACCCATCGAACCTCTACGTCACCGATGTCCTGTACAACAACACCGTCATCCCTCTGTACTCGGTGACGAATTCGACCGCGTCGATAACCCCTGCCTCGCAGAAGGTGAATGAGAGCTGCGCGGCCTTTGTCGGCTCCGGCAGCGAACTCGCCGCCCTCGTCAACCAGGTCGGCAGTACGACGGGGACCAACAACGCGGCCCCTCTCTCCATCCACTGAGCCGACCCATGCGCTATTTTCTCGGCCGCTGTCTGCCGCGTCTTGATGCCGACGCTGGTGGGGTGGCTCCCGGCTGCAATCTGGGCAGGGTTCGTCCTGACCAGCCATCGTGCAGAGAAGCGCCAGCAGAGGCTCCTGCACGCCATGCGCGGCGGGGTCTGGTCAGGATGTTTCGCCCAGGCGCGCTGTCCGCATTCCTCATCCTCGTTGGGCCTGTGGCCGCGCGCGCCGACCGCGGCGCACTTTCGCTTGAACTTGGCGCCGGAGGGTCGATCGTCAACGTCCGCGGACCCTACGCAACCGGGGCGCCCTCGCAGATCGGGACCAGCTGGGCCACGAGCCTCGGTGCAAGCTACGGGCTCTCCAACCACCTTGAACTCACAGGCCGGTTCTTCTGGGAGCCGCCGGAGCAGTTCGTCCACAACGGCGCGACGGTGAGCTCGCCCTCCGGCGCGCTCACGGGCTCGCTGACCGAGCACACGCAGCGCTTCGGCGCACTCGCCGGCGCTCGGTATGTCTTCGGCTACGTGTGGCGCTTCTCCGCCGGCGCCGACATTGGTTGGTCGCAGCGGTCCTTCTCCAAGCTCGATCATTTCGATGTGTCGACCGGGGCGCCTCGCAGCTACGGGCTGCAACTCGCCGACACGTCGCAGGCGAGCTTCGTCTTCGCGCCCTCAGTCGCCGTCTTGTGGACAGGCGATCACTTCGCGGTCGGGCTCGCGCCCCGCTTCGAGATCCTCACCGGATCCGTTTCGACCTGGTCGGTCGCGATCCCTCTTACGCTGGCTTGGTCCTGGTTCCTCTAACCCGGATTATTCACCGCGACGCGTCCGAAAATGAGTAGCGGGAGCTTCGACCTGCGTTA
>JANXPQ010000572.1 GCA_025357235.1 Betaproteobacteria bacterium | reverse complement strand
CGTGGCGAAGGCGGCCACGCCGTTGAGCTTGCGCCACGTCTTCAAGCCGTCTTTGGAGAATCCCTCGAATGCGCGGTCGGATAACATTTTGGCGAACTCATCCATCCAAACCACGAGCCGGCGGCCATCAAGAAGCTGCCGCACCAGATGGAACAGGTACAGGGTCACCGGAGGCCGTGCGATCTCGTTGTCCAGAAAATCGGTCACGTCAAAGCCGACAATCGCGCTATTCCTGATGAGATCAGCGATGCAGTCCTCGGAGTTATCGAAGACCCACGCGTAGTCGCCTCGGCTCGATGCACACCAGCGCGATAGCCGGGCGTAGACGCCCGCTGCGTCGGTGGGATCGAGAAACTCCAACAGTCGCGACAAGCGTCGCGCGTGTCGTTCAAGCGCAAGGGTGCCGTGTAACGCCTGGTCGAGGTCCGTTTCCTCGCGCACCGAGAGGGGTTGGTCCTGACGATCAACCAGTCGACGCAACCACATTTTCAGGAACTCGACGTTAGTCGGCGTGGGGTCGAGCAACAGCGGATTGAAGCCGGTCGAAACACCGTTTTTCAAGGGGAGGTACTGTCCGCCGGAAGCACGTACCAGGATCTCAAGGCCGCGGTCCTTGTCGAACACCACTTGAGTGACACCTTGCTTCTGCAGCATCGAGACGCAAAAGCCCAGGAATACAGTCTTGCCCGATCCGGTCGGTCCACAGATGAACGTGTGGCCCGTGTCCTTGCGGCTGCCGCCGTCTGGATCGCGAGGGTCGGCCGCATGCAGTGAGAAGTAGTAAGGGGACTGGGCGCTGGAGACGAGCAGCGTCAGGGCATCGCCCCAATGGTTGTCCGTCCGGCGGCCACTCGGGTAATTATGGAAAGGCATCATGGCCGCAAAATTGCGGCTCGTGATTGGCGCCTTACGCGGCCGGAAGGCGAAATTCCCCGGCAATTGCGCCCAGAACCCCGCCTCCAGCGCCATGTCTTCGCGTGCGACCACCATACCGGTGTCACCCAGAAAGGTGCGCGCTTGCGCCACGGCGTCGTTGAGCTGCTTCAAGCGAAGACCGCTTTCAGCTTCACCCACGCCGTCGCATTCATCCGCCAGGACTTGCAGTGAGAAATGATGATCACCCATCACAAACTCGTTACTCGTCAGCGCGTCCAACGCATCCTTGAGCTCTTCGGCTTGGGACACTGCCAGATCGCCGGCGTTTCCTAGCCGGTTGTATTGCCGCTGGAGCAGGCTCTGCGCGGCGGCCTTGCCCAGGAAGGTAAAGCTTTGAGTAAGCACGAACGGAAAATTGGCAGTCAACAGCCGGTTGAACATGCCAGTCACCGTGGGTGTCGGATACTCCTTGATTCCCAGCAACGCCCCGACTCGAGTATGGGTCGCGGTGCGGTATTCAACAGCTTCGATCCCGAAGAAGGGTCGAGATGTCGCCAATACTTCATTGATCGGGGCACGCGGAAGCGGCATGCGCTGCCACTCGCCGTTCACGAG
>JANXPQ010000557.1 GCA_025357235.1 Betaproteobacteria bacterium | reverse complement strand
GCTTATCGAGCGAGTGGACTACGACCCCAAGGAGGTGGCGATCACCTTCCGGCCGACCGGCATCGCCTCGCTGGTGGGTGAGCAGCGGAGCGCAGCATGAAGGTCACCTACGCGATGCCTAGGAAGGTGCCGCCCCTGGAGAAGGTGCCCCGCGTGGCCCGCCTGCTGGCGCTGGCGCACAAGTTCCAGGGGATGCTGGACCGGGGCGAGGTGGAGTCGATGGCGGAGCTGGCGCGGGTCGGGCGCGTATCGCGGGCGCGGGTCACGCAGATCATGGATCTCCTGATGCTGGCGCCGGAGATTCAGGAAGCGATCCTGCTTTCGACGCGGCACCCCGGTGGCGCGATTTTTCCAAGATTGAGATCGGTGTGTACGGCGACCTCATGGCAGGCCCAACGTAACCGCTGGGGTTGCCCCGATTGACGTTGTATCATGCTGCCAAAATGGCGACCGCGACGCGACGGCAAATGTTGCTTGAGATGAGGGATGCCCTTCTGGGCGCTTTGGAAGCGCACGCGCGCGCCGGTGAGCAGCTTGGTGCGCTTCCTGGGCTTGATGTTGGCATTCAGCAAGCATGGAACGCACAACTAGTCCTGCTGCTGAACTTTTTTTCGAGGGCAAAAAAGGCCCAAGCTAAAGTGCAGGAGCTAGCGTGGCGCAAGCCGTTCGATTCCGACGCGGATCGTGCAGCCCAAGTGCGACAAGACGCTGGCGCTACACGAGAGGCGATAGCGATCCTGCGTGCGGATCGGACAGAATAT
This sequence comes from Betaproteobacteria bacterium, assembly GCA_025357235.1. Classification (GTDB taxonomy): domain Bacteria; phylum Pseudomonadota; class Gammaproteobacteria; order Burkholderiales; family JACQAP01; genus JACQAP01. Next base: position 1,345 of record JANXPQ010000557.1, on the reverse strand, counting down.
GAGCACCGGTTAGCCTGCGACGATGTAGCCGACTTGCTGAACTCGTTTGAAGCAATCTATCGTCGCCTGCAACGTCGAGGCCGCGATCGCCCACCGATGGACATTACGGACGAGTACGACGTCCAGTACCTCCTCCAAGCTCTGTTGGCGACTCAGTTCTCTGACGTGCGCAGCGAGGAGGCTGTCGGTAGCATCGCTGGCTCGAACTCCAGGATCGACTTCTTCCTCAAACCACAGAAGATCGCGATCGAGGTGAAAGCAACCCGAGCGAACTTAGCCGACCAGGAACTTGGCGAGCAATTGCTGCAAGATCTTACTCGGTACAAAGCTCATGTTGGCGTCAAAACTCTGTTTTGCTTTGTTTGGGATCCTGAGCACCACATTCGGAATGCAACCGGTCTTAGAAATGACCTTCAACTGGAAGCTGGTGACCGCAAGGTCCACGTAATTTTCTCTCCACCACGTCGGTAGAAAGAGAAGTCCGAACCGACGCCGCTCGGCCGGGTGTCGCGGGCGAGGAACACGCAGATCATGGATCTGTTGATGCTGGCGCCGGCGCCGGTGATTCAGGAGGAGGTGCTGTGCCGGAGGGAGTCGGTGCCGTTTCGAGACCTAGCGCCGCTGGCGCGAAAAAAGCTCTGGAGCAGTCAGCGAACCTTGTGCGCTAGCTTGCGCTTCAAGAGGTTTTATAGGCGCAGATCTCCACGGGTTAGACTTTCAAACGGGCGCCTCAACCATTCGACGACAGAGTGCCCCTGGTAACGGGCCAGCACCGGAAGGTTTGGCAGGATCACCAAGCTTACTCGATTTGCCGCCCATATGAAGACGAAGCCGAGGAATGCGAGAGGTTTATCAGGCCAATGGATGTCGCGAGTTATGATGCTACCAGCCTCGGCGCGCCTCATTACCTCGTGTCCAGCTTGGTCACCGTGTCGAGCGGCCACGATGGCACCTGCGACCGACAGATGGTCAAGCGCCGCGATGCTTAAGTGCTCAGGACCATCAACCACATCAAAATAACAAATATGGCCGTAGAGCGCGCTGCCGCGGGAGCGCGCGTATTTTTCGATCTTCTTCTCGAGAGGGGCAATCAGCACTCGCGAAAGGTAGTCAGTATCAAGTTCCGGGAATTTGAACACCCCGGTGCGGCGGGCAGTATCGTAGAGTTTCCATGCGTGCCTGGCCCCCACCTCTGCTTTCACGAGATAGTCCCCCGTTGGCGATTGCACGTCGACATAAAAGTCGTTTGGATCGCCCGATCCGAGCAGTGTGCCTGCCACGATGTCAGGTGTCCTTTGCCCCGGTCGCACGTTCGCCGAGAACTCGCTCGAGCCCTGACCGCGAC
>JANXPQ010000390.1 GCA_025357235.1 Betaproteobacteria bacterium | reverse complement strand
CGTCTGCGGCGTGTATCCTAGGGACGTGGCGGCGACCAAGGTGGAACAGGTCATCGCATTTTCGAAACAGCATCAACATCCGCTTCAATGCGTGATGGAGGAAACATGATTGCGCAGGAGTTAGAAGTCAGTCTGCACATGGCGTTCATGGAAGCGCGGCAGAAGCGCCACGAATTCATTACCGTGGAGCACCTGCTGCTCGCCATGCTGGACAATCCGTCCGCGGCGGAAGTACTGCGCGCCTGCGCGGCCAACGTCGAGGAACTGCGCAAGCTCCTCACGGATTTCATCAACGAACATACCCCGGTGGTCAGCGGAGAGGATGTCGACACCCAGCCCACACTCGGATTCCAGCGCGTAATCCAGCGCGCGATCCTGCATGTGCAGTCTTCAGGCAAGAAGGAAGTCACCGGCGCCAATGTTCTGGTCGCCATTTTTGGCGAGAAGGATTCCCATGCCGTATATTTCTTGCACCAGAAAGGGGTCACACGCCTCGATGTGGTGAATTTCATTTCGCACGGCATTACCAAGGTACCGCAGACGGCTCCGGCCAAACCGCAGCCGGAAAGCGAGGCGGATTCGGATCAGGAGCAGAATTCAGGCGGCGCGCTGGAAACCTACACGCTGAACCTGAACGCACTCGCCATCTCCGGCAAGATCGATCCGCTGATCGGACGCGAACGCGAACTCGAGCGCGTCATTCAAACGTTGTGCCGCCGGCGCAAGAACAATCCGCTGCTGGTGGGCGAAGCCGGTGTGGGCAAGACGGCCATCGCCGAAGGATTGGCTCGCCGGATCATCGAAGGCGCGGTGCCGGAAATTCTGGCCCGCTGCCAGGTTTACGCCCTGGACATGGGTTCGCTGCTGGCGGGAACCAAGTATCGGGGTGATTTTGAGCAGCGCTTGAACGCGGTACTCAAGCAGCTGACGGACAATCCGAATGCGATCCTGTTCATCGACGAGATTCATACGCTGATCGGTGCGGGCGCTGCCTCGGGCGGAACGCTCGATGCTTCAAATCTGCTGAAGCCGGCGCTGTCCTCGGGTGCGCTTAAGTGCATCGGTGCGACGACTTATACGGAATATCGGGGCATATTCGAGAAAGATCATGCGCTGTCGCGCCGCTTCCAGAAAATCGATGTGATGGAACCTTCGGTTGCCGAAACCGTGGAAATCCTGCGCGGACTGAAAACGAGGTTCGAGGCCCATCACGGCGTCAAATATACGGCGTCGGCCCTGACTTCTGCCGCGGAACTTTCGGCTCGTTTCATCAACGACCGTCATCTGCCCGACAAGGCGATCGACGTGATCGACGAGGCCGGGGCGGCGCAGCGCATCCTGCCGAAATCGAAGCAGAAGCGCGTCATCAGCAAGCACGAGATCGAGGAAATCATCGCCAAGATCGCACGGGTTCCCGCGCAGAGCGTGTCGTCCACCGACCGCAGCAAATTGCAGAACCTCGATCGCGACCTGAAAGCCGTGGTGTTTGGCCAGGATCAGGCGATCAATGCGCTGGCGGCTTCGATCAAGATGTCGCGCAGCGGGCTGGGCAATCCGCAAAAGCCGATCGGCTGCTTCCTGTTCAGCGGGCCGACCGGCGTGGGCAAGACCGAGGTGGCGCGACAGCTGGCCTACACCATGGGCGTTGAGCTGATCCGCTTCGACATGTCGGAATACATGGAGCGCCATGCGGTGTCCCGGCTGATCGGCGCGCCGCCCGGCTACGTCGGCTTCGATCAGGGCGGCCTGCTCACGGAGCAAATCACCAAGCATCCGTATTCGGTCGTGCTGCTCGATGAAATCGAGAAGGCGCATCCGGATGTCTTCAACATCCTGCTGCAGGTCATGGATCACGGCACGCTGACCGACAACAACGGCCGCAAGGCGGATTTCCGCAACGCGGTGATCGTCATGACCACCAACGCCGGCGCCGCGGAATTGTCCAAAACCACGATGGGTTTCACCCAGCAGCGCGTGGCCGGTGACGAGATGGGCGAAATCAAGCGCACGTTTACGCCGGAATTCCGCAATCGGCTCGACGCGATCATTTCCTTCGCCGCGCTGTCTCAGGACATCATCGTGCGCGTCGTCGACAAGTTCCTGATGCAGCTCGAAGAGCAGTTGCACGAGAAGAAAGTCGAGGTCGAATTTACCGATGCGCTCAAGACTTATCTCGCCAGGAATGGATTCGATCCGCTGATGGGGGCGCGTCCCATGGCCCGCCTGATCCAGGACACCATACGCAGCGCATTGGCCGACGAATTGTTGTTCGGAAAGCTGGCTGGCGGCGGCAGCGTGACAGTCGATGTCGATGCCGAGGGAAAAACGAAATTGCTGTTCAACGAGAGCAAGCGCGAAGCCAGGGACAAAGACAAGGAAGAAAGCGTCGCCTGAGAATAGTGCGCGAAAAAAAAGCCGGACCGCAGTGGTCCGGCTTTTTATTTTTCGGCTTTGCAAATCAGGTCGCGCGCGGTCGGGAAGGATCGGCGATCCACTCGCTCCAGGAACCGGGGTAGAGCCGGCCGCCCTTCAATCCGGCAATCTCCATCGCCAGCAGGTTGTGACAGGCTGTTACGCCCGAACCGCACTGGCTCACGATCTTTTCCGGCGATCCGCTGCCGATAAATGGCCTGAAGTCGTCGCGCAACTGTTCTGGCGACTTGAAGAATCCCTGCGGCGTCAGATTGTCTTTGAAAAAACGGTTAAGCGCGCCCGGAATGTGGCCGCCTACGGGATCGATGGTCTCGTTCTGACCATGATAGCGATCATTGGCGCGGGCATCGATCAGCACCATGGCTGGCGATTGCAGATGTTCCAGCACATACTTGGCATCGACCGGCGCTTTTTGAGGCCTGCCGGTAAATCGGCCCGGCATCGGCGCAGGCACTTGCGCAGTAACCGGTTGTCCCGCGGCGAGCCATGCCTGCCATCCGCCATCGAGCACGGCCACGCTTTGGTGCCCCATCCAGCGCAGCATCCACCACAGCCGAGAGCCGTACACACCGCTGGCGTTGTCGTAGCCGATCACCTGCTTGTCGTTCGAAACGCCCATGCGTGCGAGCCACGCGGCGAATAGGTCCGGAGCCGGAAGCGGATGCCGTCCGTTGCGTCCGGTCAGCGGCGCAGCGAGATCGCGGTCCAAATGCGCGAACAGCGCGCCGGGAATATGGGACTGCGCATAGGCCTTGATGCCGAATTCCGGGTTGGTCAGTTCATGACGGCAATCGAAAATGACGAATGCCGGATCATCGAGGTGCTGCGCAAGACCGGGGACGGAAATCAGCGTCGTATGGCTCATGGAAATATTCACCGCCTGGAACGGGAAGGAATGCGGGCCGTGCAGTTACAGATGCGATTGAATGCGGGCGCGCACGAATTCGTGGAAATGGATCATGCCGTCTTCCATCGGGGATTGGTACGGGCCGAACTCGTTGCGACCTTGCTTGTAAAGTGCGCGCCGGCCTTCGGTCATGCGCACGCAGATTTCTTCGTCCTCTTTCGCCGTCTCGACATAAGCCTGCTGCTCTGCCTCGACGAACTCGCGCTCGAACAGCACGATGTCTTCCGGGTAATAGAACTCGACGATGTTGGTGCAGTGTTCCGGATCCTTCGGCAGGATGGTGCTGACAACCAGCACGTTCGGATACCACTCGACCATGACGTTCGGGAAATACGTCAGCCAGATCGCACCTTGCTTCGGCATCTCGCCATTGTTGTAGCGCAGGACGGCCTCATGCCACTTCTGGTAGGCGGCGGTGCCGGGTTTGCCAAGCGCCTGATTGAGCCCCACGGTCTGGACGCTGTACCAGTCGCCGAATTCCCATTTGAGGTCTTCGGCATTCACGAATTGGCCGAGCCCCGGATGGAAGGGGCCGACGTGGTAGTCCTCAAGATAGACTTCGATGAACGTCTTCCAATTGATCTGGTATTCGTGGGTCATCACGCGGTCGAGCACATAGCCGGAAAAATCCAGGTCGGCGAGTACGCCCAGGCTGGCCAGGTCGCTTTTGGGGTCGCGCGGCCCCGCGAACTGCAGGCCATTCCAGCCCGTCAATGCCGTCTTGCCGAGGTCCAGGCAGGGATTGCCCGGGAAGTGTGGAGCGCCGAGCAATTTGCCCGACAGGTCGTAGGTCCAGCGGTGCAACGGGCACACGATGTTCTGGGCGTGCCCGCGGCCTTTGAGCATGATCGACTGCCGGTGGCGGCAGACGTTCGACAGCAGCTCTACGCCGCGCTGGTTGCGCACCAGCACCTTTGCGTGGTTCATCCACTCGAGTGAGCGATAATCCCCCACTTCGGGAACCATCAATTCATGACCGACGTAGCCCGGTCCGCTTTCGAACAGGAGTTTCTGTTCGATTTCGGCGATCCGCGGATCGAAATACCAATCGATCGGCAACTGGACCGGCGTTCGGGTCAAGGCGGAAACATTAGCCAGGTCGGTCATAACCAGATGTCCCGTGAAGCGAAAAAAAATAATAAAAAAACCGCCCCCGGCATAATGCACAAAATGGGGCGGAATTCCGAAGGAGATTTTCCCTTAAAACCCTACCCGGCGCAACGTTTTCAAGGCGTGAGATCTGCTCATATACGCGTAGTCCGACCAACGTTCGTTGACCCGGGTTCCGGGGATGGGCTATTTTTACGATCTTTCCAGACAAGTCGTCCCTTCCGCAGCCGTCTCCCGTGACCAAAGCCAAATCCCAGAACCCGCAGTCCTTCGAGGCCGCACTGGCCGAAATCGAAAACATCGTCGCTGCCATGGAGGCGGGAAAACTGCCGCTTGAACAATCCCTGACGGCATACAAGCGCGGCGCCGAACTGCTGCAGTACTGCCAGGCGCGGCTCCAGGAGGCGCAGCAACAGGTCAAGATCCTCGAGGCCGGCACACTCAAGAATTTCGACGGTGACGACAGTACCGA
>JANXPQ010000542.1 GCA_025357235.1 Betaproteobacteria bacterium | reverse complement strand
GGCGCTCCTTCAGGATGCGGTAGCTGCGGTTGTTGGGGATGACATAGGTGATCGGCAGCTTCTTGTGCGCTGCGGTCCAAAGCGCCTGGATGCTGTACATCGCGCTGCCGTCGCCGACGATGGCGACGACGGGGCGATCGGGCAAGGCGATGCTGATGCCGACCGCGCCCGCCATGGCGAAGCCGATACCGCCGGAGGCGAGGCCGTAGAAGCCCTGATGGTCGCGCAGCGGAAGATAGTTGAGCAGCTGGAACGTGGAGCTCAGGCCTTCCTCCACCACGACGACGTCCCTGGGCACGACTTCCGACAGGCGCATCATCAGCACCTTCGGATCCATCGGCAGGGCACTTTCGAGTCTTGCCGTTTCCCCGCACGCCTTGGCGCGCTTGACGCTCCAATTGTTCTTCGCGATTTCCGCGAGCCTGGCCGCGGCGGTGGATTTCTGCGCAGCGGTCATCCGCGAGCGCAACATCGCAATCAGTGCGCGCAGGGTTTCCTTCACGTTGGCGTTGATCGCGACTTCGGTCGGGTAGTTCTTGCCGAGTTCCCAGGCGCGTTCCGAGATCTGCACGATCGGCAGACCGTCCGGCAAGGCGTCGATCGGGTTATGCACCGACATGCGCAGCACGTCCGCGCCGAGGCAGACCAGAAGATCATGCGGTTGCAACCAGCTGCGCACTTGCGTCTGGCTGCGGGTGAGCTGGCCGACGAAAGCGGGATGCTCCGACAGAAAGTGCGCGGCGTAGGGCACGGTCTGCTGCCACACGGCTGCGCCGAGGACTTCCGCCAGTTGCGCGGCTTCCCGCAAGGCGTCGCGCGTGGCAAGTTCGTGGCCGGCAATCAGCACCGGATTGCGCGCGGAGAGCAGGCGATCGGCGAGCCGTTCGAGCGCCGCATCCGACGGACGGACTTCGGCATCCACCCGGGTCGGATGGCCGAGGTCGAGCGGCGCCTCGGCGTCGAGGATGTCGCCCGGCAGGCTGATGAACACCGGCCCGGTCGGCGGGGTCAGCGCAACTTTCGCGGCGCGATGCACGATGCGCGGCAGATCCTGCACGCGGGTCACGTCGACCGCCCATTTCACCATCGGTTGCGCGATCGGCACCAGCGGGTCGTAGAGCATCGGCTCCATCAGGCCATGGCCCTGCTCCTGCTGGCCCGCGGTGATCAGCACCGGCGAACCGTAGAACTTCGCGTTGTAGAGCGCGCCCATGGCGTTGCCCAGGCCGGGCGCGACGTGCACGTTGCAGGCCGCCAGCTTGTTCGAGGCGCGTGCATAGCCATCCGCCATGCCGACCACGACCGATTCCTGCAACCCGAGCACATAGCCAATGGCCGTTTGCTGCGACATCGCTTCCATGATGGCGAGTTCGGTGGTGCCGGGATTGCCGAACAGATGGTTTATGCCTTCCTGTGCGAGCAATTTCATGAAGGCGGTGCGGCCGGTGATGGTGGGGGGGAGCGGGGAGCGATCCATGAAATTCGGTAATTGGTGATTAGTGATTGGTGATTGGTGATTGGTGATCGGTAGTTGGCGGGCCTATCGTATGCGCGTGCCGCAGTGCGGACAAGCGCGCGGGCTCATGAAGTTGGCGCGGCTCGGGCCGAGTCCGCCGCACTTGTATTCGTTCAGCGTCCGGTAGGGCAGCACGCCGCAATTGGGGCAGCGATACAGCACGTTCAGCGCCTTCACAACGCGGAATGTTGTCACGGCGACGAGTCCGGCCACCAGGAGAGCGGCAGTCCAGGACAGTTGCACCGGCATGTTCAGGATGCTCGCGACAACGACCAGCAGTGCGGTCGCGGCTACGCAGCCGAATACCAGGCGACGATTGATCCGCCAGATTTCCATGCGGCGGTATTCGAAGTTGGGTACCCGGGCCTGATCCACGTGAAAGATTCCGGAAATTCGGGCCATGAAGATCCCATTGTGCGGCGTCGGCGGATCGTTCTCAAGCTTCAGGCGCAGGCGGCGATCTCGCCCATACCAGCGTGTTGGCGAATGCCCGGACGGCGGCATTCGAATCTACACTTGCTGCAAATCCCAGACTGCCGAGCAAGTGCAACCATTCGTCGATGGGCCTGTGATAATGCCTTGGCATGGCTCGCGCCGTCAGCAGCGATCCCATGCGGTCTGCCATCTTGCCGAGGTGAAACCGCCAGCCGGCCGAACCATCTGCCAGTCGCAGGACGAGCAGCCCGCCCCCGCGCAGCGATTGCGCAACTCTTTTGAGCAATGTCACCTGGGCGTCCGCGTCCAGGTAATGCAGAACATCGATCAGAACGACGACGTCCGCTTCCGGCAGCGGCGCATCGCGCAAGTCCGCAATGCGGATGGTCGCGCGATTACCGAGCGTGGTCTCGGCCCGCCGCACCGCCCTGAGTTCCGATTCAATGCCGTGCAGTTGCAATTGCGACGGGGGCGCGGCCCAACTGGAAGGCCAGCGGCCGGACTCGAATTGCGCTTGCGCCGCCAGCAAGAGCGAGGCGAGGACGGCGTGACCGCAACCGAGATCCAGCAACCGGGCCCGATCGGGGATGCATCCTGCGCGCAACACCGAAAAATAGACCGGATCGTGCGTGAGCTTGCTGCGGGCAAAATAATAGGCGTAGCGTCCGGCAGCCAGGTAAGGCCTGGATGCGGCGTCGATCAGCGCGCCGATTTCCGGATGCATCACCGCATTGCCGATGGCAACGAAACCGGCTTCAGTCCTGCGGCGGCAATTTTGTCCAGCAATGCCGGCAGGACTTCGAGAACGATCGCCCGCCGTGCGCGGGACCGGCGGTCGTGAAGCAGCAATATGTCGCCCGCAGACAGGTTGTGGGTGAGGCGCTTCAGTACGGCCGCCGGATCGCCGGCGACCGTATCGAAACCGCGGCGGGTCCAGGTGATGTAGCGCAATCCCAGGTGCGCGATCACCGGGTCGAGCATGGGATTGCGTATGCCCATCGGCGAGCGGAAAAATACGGGCGGGCGTCCGGTAATGCCGGCGATGATGTCCTGCGCCGCGCCGATGTCCTTCCTGAGCGCCGTCCACGCAAAAAAACCATAGACGTTCGAATGCCCCCGGCTGTGGTTTTCGATGCTGTGTCCGCGCCTGACGATTTCCCGGACCAGTTCGGGATGGGCGGCGGCCTTGTCGCCGATGACGAAGAAGCTGGCTTTCGCATGATGCGAATCCAGGATATCCAGCACTTTCGGCGTCACGTCCGGGTCTGGTCCGTCGTCAAACGTCAGGGCGATTTCATTCCGGCTCGCCGCAGCATCGGGCAGGCGCAGCATGTTGTCGCCCAGCAGGCGGCTCCTCGGCCATGACCCGATCAACGCGAGTAAAACATGATTGAGGAAAACCGCCGCCAGAATCTGCGGCCACCATGACGGGCGGACCAGCAGCGCGATCAGTGCCGAAATATGGAATCCGGCCGAGAGCCAGATTGCGATGCCCGGACGCCAGCTTCGGCGTCGGCCCTCCGCGTTGCCCGGAGAGGGGTTCAGGTCGACGGTTTCCCCCAGGAGTCGCGCAGCGTGACGGTGCGGTTGAATACCGGCGCGCCAACTTTGGACTCGCCGCGGTCGGCGCAGAAATAGCCGTGGCGTTCGAACTGGAAGCGTTGTTCCGGCTTCGCATCCTTCAGCGCCGGTTCGCACCAGGCGTGAACGATTGTTTTCGAATGGGGATTCATGTCTTCCAGAAAATCGCGCTCCGCCCCCGGATGCGGGACCGCGAACAAACGGTCATAGAGCCGCACGTCGGCTTTATAGGCGTGGCGGGCCGACACCCAGTGGATGTTGCCTTTGACCTTGTAGGTATTCGCACCCGGCGTGCCGGACTTGGAATCGGGCATCACTTCGCAATGGATGGCGGTGACGTTGCCGGCCGCATCCTTGTCCGCGCCGATGCACTTCACGACGAAGCCGAAGCGCAGGCGCACCTGATTGCCGGGAAACAGCCGGAAGTATCCCTTGCTGGGGATTTCCATGAAATCCTCGCGCTCGATCCACAGCTCGCGCGAAAACGGCATCGCCCGTTTTCCCCACTCCGGCTTCTGCGGATGGTTGGGAGCCTCGCAGATTTCTTCCCCGTCCGCGGGGTAGTTGTCGACTATCAATTTGACCGGATCGAGCACAGTCATGCGGCGCGGCGCGGTTTCGTTCAGCGTGTCGCGCATGCAGTCTTCGAGCACGCTCATGTCGATCCACGAGTCGGATTTCGACACGCCTATGCGCTCGGCGAACAGGCGGAAACCTTCCGGCATGAAGCCGCGGCGGCGCGCGCCGACCAGGGTGGGCATGCGCGGGTCGTCCCAGCCGTCGACGTGCTTTTCCTCGACGAGCTGGATCAGCTTGCGCTTGGAGAGCACGACGTAAGACAGGTTCAGGCGCGCAAATTCGTATTGCTGCGGCAGCGGACGGGCGAGCTGGCCGAATCCGGCAAGCTTCTCCAATACCCAGTCGTACAGCGGGCGATGATCTTCGAACTCCAGCGTGCACAGCGAATGCGTGATGTTCTCCAGCGCGTCGGAGATGCAATGCGTGTAGTCGTACATCGGATACACGCACCATTTGTCACCGGTGCGATGGTGGTGCGCGTGGCGGATGCGGTAGATCACCGGATCGCGCAGGTTGATGTTCGGCGACGCCATGTCGATCTTCAGCCGCAGCACGTGCGTGCCGTCGGGGAATTCGCCGGCCTTCATGCGGCGAAACAGGTCCAGGTTCTCGTCGCGCGAACGGTCGCGGTAGGGGCTGGATTTGCCGGCCTCGGTCAACGTGCCGCGGAAATCGCGCATCTCCTCCGCGGACAGGCTGTCGACATAGGCCAGATCGTGCTGGATGAAGGTTTCGGCAAATTGATAGAGGGTGTCGAAATAGTCCGACGCGTAGTAGAGATTTTCGCCCCAGTCGAAGCCCAGCCATTTCACGGCATCGAGGATCGAGTCGACGTATTCCGTGTCCTCGGTGACCGGGTTGGTGTCGTCGAAACGCATGTGGCAGCGGCCGTCGTACTGCAGCGCCAGGCCGAAATTCAGGCAGATCGATTTCGCGTGCCCGTAGTGCAGATAGCCGTTGGGCTCGGGTGGAAAGCGCGTGCGGATTTTCGCGGGATCGGGCGGCGCGGAAGCGTGCGCCGAGGCCGGCCCCGGTTTGCCGCCCCAGGTGCGCGCGGCGTTTTTCCCCTGCGCGAGGTCGGCTTCGATAATGTTGCGGATGAAATTGGTGACTTGGGCGGCGGAATGCGGCTGCGCCTTTTCGCCGATTACAGGTTTGTTCACGCTGGCTGACGGAATGATTGAGAACGAGGCAGGTGCAATCTTAATGCCTCAAGGCCCTTTCGTGGGCGGAAACTGACGTTCAGGGAAGGGACTCGGGGGGCGGCGAACCCGTTGTCGGCGAACTGTCCGCCTCGGCGGCACGCTGCAGCCGCTGCTTCTTTTGCTGCTCCATCGACTGTCGATGTTTGTTTATTGCGAAGCCCACGATGCCGCCCATGACCCCGGCAATGATCAACCCGGCGATCGGAACCCAGCGCGGCAGAGGGTCGGGCGACCCGTCCAGCAAATGCGCCGCCGCGGCCAGCGGCAGGCCAGCCAGTCCGGCGGCGCAAAGAATTTGCAGCGTTCGTCTATTCATCCTGTGTCTTGCGGCAGACTAACCCGGCGCGCTCAAGAACCAAGTGCAACATTTGTGGGAGAAAATGTTGCATGGGAAAACGCTACGGTCAGTTGGGTATTGAAGAGCGAACGATGATCCAGACG
>JANXPQ010000500.1 GCA_025357235.1 Betaproteobacteria bacterium | reverse complement strand
AACCGTCAACACCGTGCCTCACAGCCACTACGCGTCGGCAGATGGCCGCTGGCTCGCGATCGCCTGCACGAGCGACAAGATTTTCGCGCGTCTGGCAGAGCTGATGGGCTGCCCGGAGTTTGCCGGCAGCGGCAAATGGGGCAAGGTCGCCCAGCGCGAAGCCGAGCGCGACGCGGTGGACGCATATGTCGGCGAGTGGACCGGGCGGCACACGCGCGACGAGGTTCTCGCGCTGTGCAGTGCCGGCGAGGTTCCGTGCGGCCCGCTGTATTCGATCGACGAGATCTTCGAGGACCCTCAATACCATGCGCGTGACAACATCGCCTATGTCGACGTGCCGCGCATGCCTGGCGGCGGCCATGTGTTCGCCGTGCCGAACGTCATGCCTCGTCTCTCGGCGACCCCCGGGCACATCAATTGGCTCGGCCCGGCCCTCAGTGCCGACACCGAAGACGTGCTGAAGAGCTGGATCGGCCTCGGCGACGCGGAGATCGTCGCCCTCAGAGGCGTCGGCGCTATTTGACCCGAGATTGGACCAATGATGCTTTCCTCGAAAAAGGTTCGCGACGAAGCGACGGCGCAACGGGATGACCCGCCGGCCCCCTATCCAGGCCCCTGCCGTCCGGTGGCCGATGCGACGAGGTCGCCGTCATGACGGCGCCCGTGCCATCGGTGCTGCGCACCTTCCTGTTCGCCCCCGGCAATCACTCGCGACGCGTCGAGAAGGCGCTGGCGCTCGGCGCGGACGCGGTGATTCTCGACCTCGAGGACGCGGTCGCGAACTCGGAGAAGGCGGCCACGCGCAAGATCGTCCTCGAGGCGCTTGCGCGGCCGCGCCGCTGCAAAGGCTACGTGCGGGTCAACGCGCTGTCGACGCCGTGGTGCCTGCGCGACCTGATGGAAATGGTGCATCCGCACGTCGACGGCATCGTTCTGCCGAAGGTGGAATCGGCATCGGACCTGCGCATTGCCGATTGGCTGATCGGCGGCCTCGAGCGCGAACGCGACCTGGACCCGGGATCGATCGATCTGATGCCGATCGTCGAGACCGCGCTTGGCTTCGCTCGCCTCGACCAGATACTCGACGTCCGGGCATCGGCAGCCGGACCCGCTGTCAGCCGAGTCAAACGCGTCAGCTTCGGTGCCGGCGATTTCACGAACGACGTCGGCATGACGTGGACGCCGGGCGAGGAGGAGCTCGCAGAGCTGCGCGTCCGTCTGATCGTCGCATCGCGTGCAGCCGGCCTCGAGCCCCCCATCGATACCGTCTGGATCCACCTGCATGATGCCGCCGCCATGAAGCGCTCGGTCGAGCGAAGCCTGCGCATGGGTTTCCAGGGACGGCTGTGCATCCACCCGGATCAGGTCACCGTCACCAACGAGGTCTTCACGCCCAGCGATGCCGAGTCCGCGCGTGCCGAACGTGTCGTTCAGGCGTTTCGAGAGGCCGAGGCCACCGGCCTCGCTGCCATCCAGGTCGATGGCGTGTTCGTCGACTATCCGATCGTCTACCGCGCGCAACGCATCCTCGCGACGCGCGAGGCGATCCGAGCCCGCGACGCGACCAGCTGACACGCGATGGTTAGGTCGTCGGACCCGTACCTCGCGGAGGTGACAGAGGACTCGGCCCGTGGCGAGATTGCGCGCATCTACCGCGAGATCCGCCGCCTCTTGGCCGTGCCTTTCGTCGCCCTGATCTATCGCCACTTGGCGACCATTCCCGACGCGCTCGAATCGCTGTGGCGTGCCGTGGCGCCGCTCCTAGAATCAGGGGAGCTGCAGGAACGCGCCTGGCGGATCGGCAGCGGTGCGTGGCCGGGGCCGGTCGCTGAGATTCCTGTCCACGTGCGCGCACTCGGCCCCGCGTCGCTGTCGCGCCTCGGCGACGTGCTCGACGCCTACAACCGCGCGAACCCCGTCAATTTCGCGATCGTCTCGTTGCTTCACGCAACGCCGCAGGCGGGCGACAAGGCACCGAGCGGAAATCCTCGGGTCTGGACTCCGCCGCCGATGATTTCTGCGCTGCCGCCGATAGTCCCGATCGGAGATGTGGCGCCCGAGTTGCGCGAATACCTCGATGCTTTCGGCAAACCAAGCGAGCGCGGCATGCCGGCGATGGTGCCGACGCTGTACCGGCACCTGGCCCATTGGCCGAGCGTCTTGGACTTCGCGCGAGACGAGGTGCTGCCGCGGCTTGCCACTGGCACGTTCGCGCCGGCCATCGATCGATTCCGCGCCGCGATCCAGCTCGAAGCGACGACGCTTCGGGGCAGATTCGGTTCCACCGACGCGCCGCTGCAGCTGCAGGGGCGGCTGGCGCCAGTGCTCGATCGCTTCACGGCGGTGATTCCAGAAATGGTCGTCGTCGGCAATTTCCTGAGCCGCAGTCTCGGGCGCGGCTAAGCGGCGCAGCGCCAGCCCTATCAGAGCCGGCTCATGTCGGGCATGGCCGGATGGCCCACCTCTTTCTGATACGCGTTACCCACTCGAAAGAGCAGGCCCTCCTCGCCCCAGGAAGCGACGATCTGCATGCCGATTGGCAGGCCGGCCTTGTCGAGACCGCACGGGACGGTCATGGAAGGAACTCCCGCCGCGCCCACGTCGTAGGTCAGTTTTGCAACCCGCCGGGTGGTTTCGACCATGTCGTGCGAGTGCTCCCAAAGCGGAGCGGTGGTCGACGTCGTGGGGGTGAGGAGCACATCGACGCGATCGGCAAACAGCGAGCGAAGCTCTCTCTTGAAGCGCCACAACGCGCGCATGCATTGCGCATAGTCACGTCCGGACACCTGTTCGCCGAGTTCAATGCGTCGTTTCACCTCCGCGCTGATCTGGTCACGATGGTCGCGCATCAAGTCGCGACGCGCATCGGCGACGTCGGCAAGAACGAACTGGAAGGCCCGGTGCTCCGCAAGCGACTTCGGATCTTCGAGATCGATGTCCACCAGAGTCGCGCCCAAGCCTTCGAGAACACGTGCGGCGCGGTCCACTGCCTCGCCGACGTCGGACTGCAGGTTCTCGAAGTAGAAGGAACGCGGCAGTCCGATTCTCAATCCACGCACGCCTTTGTCGAGCGCCGATAAGGGTTGCGGATCCCCTTCGATGGAAACCGGGTCGATAGGGTCATATCCGGCAATTGCCGCGAACACGGCCGCGACCTCGGCCACCGTAGGTGCGATCGGGCCAATCGTGTCGCAGAGCAGGCTGAGGGCAAACGCCCCGGTGTTCGAGACTCGTCCCAGCGTCGGGCGAAGCCCAACGACGCCGCACAGCGCTGCCGGAACTCGCGTCGATCCACCCGTGTCAGTTCCGATCGCCAGCCGGACCATTCCAGATGCCACCGCGGCCGCTGATCCGCTGCTCGAGCCGCCGGAAATTCGTGCGGGATCCCAGGGATTCTTTACCCTGCCGAAGAACGCATTGTCGCCGGTGGCTCCGAAGCAGAACTCAGTGAGATTTGCTTTGCCGACGACGACGTAGCCGGCCCGTCGAACTCTTCGGACAACCTCGCAGTCGTCCACTGCAGCCATCATGCCAAAGAGGGAAGACCCGTTCGTCGTCGGCAGCCCCTGCACGTCCAGGCAGTCCTTGATGAGTATGGGTTCGCCCGCGACCCCGGATCCGCTCCCGAGCGCCGGGTCGGTCCGAATGACGGCATTGACTGCCGGATTGAGCCTGCCGATCGCCGACAAGGCATCCTGCACGGAAGGAGCGTGGATGGCTGTCATGGTTTGTTAGGCCGCTGAGTCGAACACTGCACGAGAGGTCACCCTCCCCGGAAAGAACGGCGCACCTCGTCATCACTCAGAAGCGCAAGCCCCGTGCCGGTATGACTGACCAATCCACGCTGAATCACGTAGCCGCGGTCAGCGAGTTCCAACGCGGATCGGGCGTTCTGCTCGATCAGCAAGAAGGTGATACCGGCGGCTTTCAGCTCGCGCAGTTGCTCGAACATGTCCTTCGCCAGGATCGGCGACAAGCCGACGGAAGGCTCGTCCATCAGGATCATGCGCGGGTTCAGCATCAAGGAGCGACCGATCTCGAGCGCGCGCCGTTCGCCGCCGGAAAGCGTCCCGGCATACTGGGTCCTGCGCTTGGCCAGGCGCGGGAAGAGCGTCAGTATCTCGTCGATCCGCTTCTTGACTCGAGCCTTGTCGCGAACGAGATACATCCCCAACTCGAGGTTCTCGTAGACGCTCATCGAGGGGAAGATCGTCGACAGCTGCGGGACCATCGCGACGCCGGTCCGCAACAAATCTTGCGGACCCATGGACGTCACGTCCTGGTTCTCGAACACCACTTCGCCGAGGCGAATGTTGATGAGCCCGTAGATCGCCTTGAATACCGTCGACTTGCCGGATCCGTTGGGTCCTACGATCGAGACAATCTCGCCCTTGCGGACCTCGAGGTCGATCCCATGGAGGATGTCGAAACCTCCATAGCCGGCGACGACGCCCTTGAGCGCCAGCATCACCTCGCCCTTTTGCAGGACGGAGCCATCCGGAGTTGCTTCAGGCACCGAGGTAGGCAACGATGACCTCCTGGTTGTGCTGAATCTCATCGGGCGTTCCGTCCGCCAGCACCTTTCCATCGTCGAGGACTACGATTCGATCCGCGATCGAGAAGATGAAGCCGATGTTGTGCTCGACGATGATGAAGGCGACCCTCTCTTGCTCGTTCAGAACCTTGACGTAGTGTTTCAAGGACTCGATCAGCGTGGGGTTCACTCCGGAAGTCGCCTCGTCCAGCATGACGAGGCGCGGCCCGCACATCATCGCCATCACGAGTTCCAGAAGCCGCATCTGGCCGCCTGAGAGATTGCCGGCGTACTCGTGGGCAAGATGGAGGAAGCCCATCAGGTCGATGAGACCGGCCGCCCGCTGACGGGTGGCCGTGTCGGCGGGTTGCAGCATGCCGCGTAAGCCGACCCCTTTCCACTGCCGGCCCATCAAGGCGTTTTCCATGACCGAAAGTTCTGGAAAGATCCGCACGTTCTGAAAGGTGCGCCCGATTCCGCTTCGCGCGACTTGCATAGTCCGCAGGCGGCTGGTGTCGACCCCGTCGAAAGTGATCCGTCCCGCGTCCATGGCGATGTCGCGCGACAAGCAGCCAAGAAGGGTCGACTTCCCGGAGCCGTTGGGACCCACGAGGCCGACAATTTCACCGGTCGCCACGTCGAAGTCGACGGCGTCGACGGCATGGACGCCGCCGAAGCTCTTGGTAATGCCCCGCGCCGAGAGCAAGGGCGTGCCGGTGGCCTGCACCGCGGCATCGTTGGACGAATCCCTGCTAGTCACTGGTAACAATCCTGACTGGGGCCGCAACGGCTGCGGGATAGGAGGTGTCGACGTGCACGGAATCTCTGTGGCGCAGCCGCCTGATCAGGCGGCCGAGCACGGTTCGCTCGCCCCGCTGGATCGTGCCGACGATGCCCTCGGGCATGAAGAACACCAGGAC
>JANXPQ010000496.1 GCA_025357235.1 Betaproteobacteria bacterium | reverse complement strand
CGTGGCGCAAAGCATCGCTCATTTCTTCGCCGAGCACCACAACCGGGAAATCATTGCGCAGATGCGCTCCGCCGGCATGCACTGGCCGGAGACGCAAGTCGTGCGGGCCGCAGTGCTGCCCCTGGCCGGGAAGACTTTCGTTCTGACCGGAACGTTGCCGAATCTGACTCGCGAAGATGCGAAGGAACGCATCGAGGCAAGGGGCGGCAAGGTGGCCGGCAGCGTGTCGAAGAAAACCGACTATGTCGTGGCAGGCGCGGATCCGGGCAGCAAATTGGAGAAGGCGCGGGAACTTGGCGTGGCTGTGCTGGACGAAAGAGGGTTGTTAGAATTGCTCGACTAACCCACGGCGCTGCCGCTTCTGGCGCCGCAAGGAGAACAATGAACAAGATTACCAAGGCAGTTTTTCCGGTCGCTGGCATGGGCACGCGCTTCCTTCCGGTCACGAAGGCCAGTCCGAAGGAGATGCTGCCGGTGGTGGACAAGCCGCTGATCCAGTACGCCGTCGAGGAAGCGGTCGCCGCGGGAATCACGCAGATGGTGTTCATCACCGGCCGCAACAAGCGGGCCATCGAGGATCATTTCGACAAAGCCTACGAGTTGGAGACTGAGCTTGCCGCCCGCAACAAACACCAGATGCTCGAACTGGTGCAGGGCATTCTGCCGAAGGATGTCAGTTGCATCTACGTTCGCCAGACCGAAGCACTGGGCCTGGGCCATGCCATTCTTTGCGCGCGACCGGTGGTCGGCAATGAACCTTTCGCAGTGATCCTGGCCGACGACCTGATCGACGGCAACCCGCCGGTCATGAAGCAGATGGTGGACGTCTACGCTAGCGAGCGCTGCTCCGTGCTGGCGGTGCAGAACGTCGCACGCGAGGAAACGTCGAGCTATGGCATCGTCAGGACGGAGCCCGGCGAGCGCCATGGCATGCACCGCATCACCGGCATGGTCGAAAAGCCCAAGCCCGATGTCGCGCCTTCCACGCTTGCCGTGGTCGGCCGCTATCTGCTCGAACCGGAGATATTCGACTATCTGGAAAATGTGAAGCCCGGTGCGGGCGGGGAGATCCAGCTGACCGACGGCATTGCCGCCATGCTCAATGAACAGCGCGCACTTGCATACGAATTCCAGGGAGTGCGATACGATTGCGGCTCGAAGCTCGGTTACCTGCAGGCGAACGTGCTCTATGCGATGCACCACCCGGAAATCGCCGATGATTTCCGCGGGTTCCTCGAGTCCCTGAAAATGCAAAAATAAATAAACGGGACGTGCCGAATGCTGAATAAGGATCAAGCCTGGCAATTGCTGCGCGATGCGGAACTCGTGCACGACGAGGATACGGTCAATCGCGCGGTCAGGCGCCTGGCCATCGACATTACGGCGAAGCTCGGCGATTCCCTTCCGCTGGTCATGCCGGTCATGGGCGGCGCGGTGGTGTTCACCGGGCAGTTGCTGCCGCTGCTGCGTTTTCCCCTCGAGTTCGACTACCTACATGTGACCCGCTACGACGGCAAGACGCGCGGCGGCCAGATCCAGTGGAAAACGAAACCGCATGTCGATGTGCGCGGACGTACGGTGCTGATCCTCGACGACATCCTCGATGAAGGCAATACGCTGGCGGCGATCCGCGATCATATGCTCGGCGAAGGCGCGGCGGTCTTCCATAGCGCGGTATTCGCCGACAAGGACATCGGACGGGAAAAGCCGATCCGGGCGGACTTCGTCGGCCTGACGGTGCCCGATCGTTATGTGTTCGGATTCGGCATGGATGCCCATGAAGCCTGGCGCAATCTTCCAGCGATTTACGCACTGAAGTCCTGAGGAGAAGAGCATTGCTCGGAATCATAGGCGGGACCGGCCTGACCCAATTGTCCAATCTCGAAGTCACCCACCGCCAGATCGTGCGCACGCCGTTCGGAGATCCATCGGGCGCACTGACCTTCGGCAAGTTGAACGGGCGCGAAGTGGTGTTTCTCGCGCGCCACGGATACGGGCATACCATTTCGCCGCACGAGGTCAACTATCGCGCCAACATCTGGGCGCTGAATTCGGAAGGCGCCGCGCGGGTCGTCTCGGTCGCCTCGGTCGGCGGAATCCGAGCCGATCTTCCGCCCGGTGCGCTCGCCATACCCCACCAGTTGCTCGATTACACCTGGGGGCGCAAGCACACCTTTTTCGAGGGCCCAGATCAGCCGGTGACCCATATCGATTTCACGCATCCTTACTGTGAAAAACTGCGTGGCAAATTAATGGAGGCAGCAGCGGCGGCCGGACAGGCCATCGTGAACAGCGGCGTTTACGCCGCCACACAGGGTCCACGGCTGGAAAGCGCGGCGGAAATCGACCGGCTGGAGCGCGACGGGGCGGACATGGTCGGCATGACTGGCATGCCGGAAGCGGCGCTGGCGAAAGAAATCGGAATGCGCTACGCGGCCGTCGCGGTGGTGGTGAATCATGCTGCCGGGCGGGCGGAGAGCAGCGAGGAGGTTCACCTCGATCAGATCAACGCGGTATTGCAGGCCTCGATGGTGAAGGTGCGCATGCTGCTGGAGAAGCTGGTGGAAAGCGATGGTTAGGCCGGTGCTGCGGATGGGGGACCCCATCCTGTTCAAGCTGGCTGAACCGGTGATGCAATTCGACACGCCGGAATTGCATGCGCTGCTGCAGGACATGGACGACACCATGCGTTCGAAGAGTGGCGCGGGAATCGCCGCGCCGCAGATTGGCGTGAGCCTGCAAGTCGTGATTTTCGGCGTCGGTGCCAATCCTCGCTATCCGGACGCCGAGCAGGTTCCCTATACGGTATTGATCAATCCGGTGCTCGAACCGCTCGGCACGCAGATGGAAGAGGGCTGGGAGGGTTGCCTGTCGGTGCCCGGCATGCGCGGCGTGGTGCCGCGGTACCACCAGTTGCGCTATCGCGGTTTCGACCAGTTCGGCAATGCCATCGACCGCACCGCCACGGGATTCCATGCCCGCGTGGTCCAGCATGAGGCCGATCACCTGTCAGGCATTCTCTATCCCATGCGCGTCCGCGACCTGCGTTTGTTCGGCTTCAATGAGGAATTGTTCCCCGGACAGCAGATAGTCGACGACTAACAGACTGTCTTGTGGTGCAAGGCTAAGGCTGCAACTCCTGCACCAGTTCGGTTTCCAGGCGCACCACTTTCTTGGTATCGCGCAACGCGTCGCCGTTGACGAGGAAGGTGTCCTCGGCGCGTTCTCCCAGCGTATTGATTTTCGCCGTGTAGAGATTGATGCCGTAGTTGTCGAGTACGCGCGCGATGCGGTAGAGCAATCCGGGCCGGTCGCCGGCCACCACGTTCAGGTAATAGTAGGCGCCTTTTTCATCCGGGCGAATATGGACTTCCGGCGTCATCGGCACGTATTTGACCTGGCGCGACGTCCTTCCCTTGGAGGGTGCCGGCAGTTCGCCGTGCGCGCGTAACTGCGCCTCCAGTTCATGCTCGATGTAGCTGATCAGGTCGCGATAATGCGACGTGGCGCGCGCCGGATCCATGACCTGGAAGCTGTCCAGCGCATAGCCGTGCCGCGTGGTGTAAATCTTGGCCTCGGCGATGCTGAAGCTGATGCTCTGGAAAAAACCGCAGATTCGGGCAAAGAGGGATTTTTCGTCCGGCGCATAGATCATCACCTGCAGACCCTCGCCGATGGGAGACAGCCTTGCCTTGACGATCGCTACGGGAGTATCGACGCGGTAGTACAGCTGCCGGGTATGCCAGACGATGTCCTGCTCGTCGTGACGCAGGAAATAACTGTCATCGAGCTTGTCCCATAATTTGCGCGGCGCATCTTCCGCAATCGCGTAGGCGCGCAATTTCACCATCGCGCGTTCCTGGCGGGCCTGCAGCGTGTTTTCCGCCGGGGCGGTGCCGGGATTGAGCAACCGGCGCGTGCTGCGGAACAGGTCCTCCAGCAGCTTCGCCTTCCAGGCGTTCCAGACTTTCGGGCTGGTGCCACGAATGTCTGCCACGGTGACCAGATAGAGGGCCACCAGCCGCCGGTCGGTTTGCACCTTGTCCGCGAACGCGCGGATCACGTCCGCATCCGATAAGTCCTGCTTCTGTGCGGTGGCCGACATCATCAGGTGCTGCTCGACCAGCCAGGTGACCAGCTCGGTATCTTCCCTCGACAGGCCGTGCGCGCGGCAGAATTTGGCGGCATCCGCCATGCCGAGCTTGGAATGATCGCCGCCGCGGCCCTTGGCGATGTCGTGGAACAGTCCGGCGAGATAGAGGACCTCGATGCGATCGAACTCCGCGATCAGCCGGCTGCACAGCGGATATTCATGCGCCATCTCGGGCACCGCGAAGCGGCGCAGATTGCGCACCACCATGAGGATATGCTCGTCGACCGTGTAGACGTGAAACAGGTCGTGCTGCATGCGCCCGACGATGCGCCCGAACGCCGGGATGTAACGGCCGAGCACGCCGTATTGATTCATCCGGCGCAGCGCGTGGGTAATGCCAGCGGGGCGGCGCAGGATTTCCATGAACAGTGCGCGATTTTCCGGGTTGCGCCGGAAGGCGGCGTCGATATGGTCTCGCGCGTGCCACAAGGCGCGCATCGTCGGCACGGCAAAGCCCTTGAGCTCGGGATGATCCTGGAGTAGCAGGAACGCTTCGAATATCGCCGACGGCTGGCGCTGGAACAGGCCGTGGCTGGCTTCGAGCAGTTCCTCGTTGATGCGAAAACGTTCGTTCAGGTCGCGGGGCTGCACCGCGGGTGCGGGAAAAATCCGCCGCCGCAGGTTTTGCAGCACGATGGTATTGAGCAGCTGAACGGCCTTTGCGGTCGTGTAGAACTGCTGCATCAGCTGCTCGCTTGCGCGCCGCGCCGGCGTGTCGACCAGTCCGTATTCCTTGGCGAGCGCGGCCTGGAAATCGAACAGCAGGCGATCCTCGCGCCGGTTGGTCAGGTAATGCAAGCGCACGCGCAGTACCGCGAGCGTGGCTTCGTGCCGCTTCAACTGGCGTGCTTCCTCGCGCGTCAGTATTTTCTGCCTAGTGAGATCCTGCCAGCTGTGCCCCAGGCCGGCGGCACGGCTGATCCAGAGTATGTTCTGCAAATCGCGCAGGCCGCCGGGACTTTCCTTGATGTTCGGTTCGAGGTTATAGGCGGTATCGTTGAACCGCATATGCCGCTGTTGCTGCTCGAGCAACTTGGCTTCGGCGAAGTAGGTGACGTCGAGATCCTTGATGATCGCGTTTGCGAAGCGCGTGTATTGCCTGCGGTTGCCCGCAAGCAGCCGCGATTCCAGCAAAGTGGTCTGAACGGTTATATCGCGCCGCGCCTCGAACTGGCATTCGCCGATCGTGCGCACGCTGTGGCCGATTTCCAGGCCGATGTCCCAGAGCATCCCGACCAGCGCTTCGACATTGGCGCGTGCGTTGTCGCCGACGTCATCGGGAAGCAGGATCAGAACGTCGACATCGGAGTAAGGATAGAGCAGGCCGCGGCCGTAACCGCCGACCGCGATCAAGGCCAGCTCGTCGGATTGCCCGGTTTTGCTCCAGATCGCCCGCAGGGCTTCGTCCACCAGCGCGCATTGGCGTTGCAGGGCTTTTGCCGCGTCAGGCTTGTCGCCGAAAGCCGCCTTCAACGCCGCGCGCCCTTGCGCAAGCGATAGGCGCCAGTCGCTTACGCTCGCGGACAACGCGGTAGTCCGCGCGATGTGCGGGGCAGCTGCGGACGCCATCTATACAGCGAACGACGGTGGCGGCGGCGTCCCCGGCGACACGGTCAATACGTCGAATCCGCTGTCGGTGACCAGTACGGTGTGCTCCCACTGAGCCGAAAGTGAATGATCCTTGGTGACGACCGTCCAGCCGTCTGCGAGCTGGCGAATGCCGGGCTTGCCCGCGTTGATCATGGGCTCGACAGTGAAAATCATCCCGGATTGAAGCTTCATGCCGGTTCCAGCGCGGCCGTAATGCAGAACCTGCGGCTCTTCGTGGAATTTCCTGCCGATGCCATGGCCGCAGAACTCGCG
>JANXPQ010000451.1 GCA_025357235.1 Betaproteobacteria bacterium | reverse complement strand
GTGGTTCACCACCCGAACGGTCTTGAGCACCCAGGGATCGCCCACCAGTTCTTCCAGTTCCGCCCCCTCGTTGGGGCGGTGCAAGCCGGTGGCCACCAGCACGGTGATGTTGTCCGGCCGCATGCCGGCATCGAGCAATTGCCGGACAATCTCCGGCAAAAGCAGGCCGTTGGGCACCGGTCGCGTGATGTCGCAGATCAGAATGCAGGCGGATTTCAGTCCGCGTGCCTCCTGGGCCAGCGGGCCGGCACTAACGGGTTCGCCCAGTGCCTTGCGCACTGCGCCTGCCGGATCCGGCTCCAGCGGCATGACCGGCTTGCGGATGACCGTCACGTCCCAGTCGTCCGGCAGTTCAAGAGGGTAGCGGTCGCGGCCGTAATTCAGATCGAGTCGCATCGTCATTCGAAAGTGAAATCCGAGGAAACTATAGCACCGGCCAGGCAGCCGCGCCGGCAGCCCGGTCTTCCGGAGGCTCATTCTAAAAGGTAGCATCGCATAACCATGAACTTGTCCGACCCCGTAATGGCAGCCCTGATCGGCGCGAGCGCGACTTTTGCAACAGCGCTGTTCCAGTTATTGGTCAATGCCCGTCGCCAGGCTGCCGAAAGGGCGGCGGGCAAGCCGGCTACACGCAAGACCGGCAACTGGCTGGCTATTTTCGGGTTGATGCTGGCCGCGGCAGTCGGCGGCTATGCCTATGCCGAGTACCAGACTTTCCGAGGCCGCGACGATGACAAGGTGCTGCGACAGGAGATGCAAACGCGGTTGCGCGACATCGGCGACGCCGCAGTGCGTCTCGAGCGGGCCGGTTTACAGAAAAATGATCAGTCTGGCTTCGATGCAAGGCTCGACGCCGAACGTCGCCGTGGGGCGGAAGGCGTTGCCGCGATCATTGGATTGCCGCCCTGCGTCAACAGCCAATCTGCATCGGAATCGTCTGCGGGATGCAACGAAGGTAGCGCACTTCATACCTCCGTTTGCGCGATCATCCCTGCTACGGCAGTGGTAACCGAGGTCCAGGTTTTCACCCGGCTGGAAGAATCCCAGCAACCCTGGCCGGAGGCGATGGTGCAGCTCGGGCAGGATGCCGGTGCCGCGAAATTCGTCGATGCCTTCTACGAACGCACCCAGGCCGATGGGAAAGAAGTTTGCCAGCGCTTCGTCCACTGGAACAGTCAGAAGGCGCGCCTGGCACGCATCCTCGTCAAATACACGCCCTAGCCGGCCCGAAACCGGTTGATCAGTCCCACGGCGCCGCAAGCGGCGATCGTCGCAATGATGCCGACCCGGAAGCGAAGCAGCGCAGCCAGGGCGGTCGCGCCAATTATTGTCAGCAGTCGCGCGGAACGATCGGCATTTCTGCAGTGCGTGGTGATCGGAATCCAGGTGGACACAAAATTCTGCAGAATGTTGTCTTACCGCATTGTCGGCATTCATCCAGAGGAAGCTCAATGAGTCGCATTAGTCGCGTGGAAGTACAGGAATTTGCATTCGAGTTGCCCGATCTGGGTTTTGACGCCGGCGGATTCAATATCGTCTACCAACCAAAGAACAGGCTGAAACTGTCCAAGTACGCGATCACGATTGAAGCGGACGATGGTGCGCGCGGCGAATACGTCGCCCTGTGGGGCGGCACGAAAATGGTGCTCGGGCAGACGCTCGCGCTGGCGCCGCATCTGTTGGGTCGCGACCCTCACCAGCGCGAACTCATTTACGACGATTTCAAGCGCGCATTGCGGCAATACGACCATATGGGCGTGGGCTGCATCGATATCGCGTTGTGGGACCTCGCCGGCAAGCAACTCAACGCACCCATCTGGAAGATGCTAGGCGGTTGGAGAAAACGCCTGCCGACCTATGCCAGTTCGTATCACGGCGATCGCAATGGCGGTTTGTCGAGCGCCCAGGCCTATGTGGATTTTGCCGAGCAGTGCTATGAAATGGGTTATCGCGCATTCAAGATGCACGGCTGGTGTGATGGCAATGTGAAGGAAGAGTGCGGGGCCGTGCTGGAACTGGGCCGTAACTTTCGCGGCAGGATGAACCTGATGCTCGACCCCGCCTGCGAGTTGCGCACATTTGCCGATGCATTGGCGGTCGGCCGCGCCTGCGACGAGGCGGGCTTTTTCTGGTACGAAGACCCGATGCGCGACGGGGGCTGGTCGCAGCATTTCCACAGAAAATTACGCCATTTCATCAAGACGCCGCTGCTGCAGACCGAGCATGTGCGCGGCGTGGAGCCGAAGGCGGATTTCATTGTCAACGATGCGACCGATTTCGTGCGCGCCGATCCGGAATACGATCTGGGCATCACTGGCACGATGAAAATTGCCCACCTCGCCGAGGCCTTCGGCCTGGATGTCGAAATTCATGCTCCGGGACCGGCTCATCGCCATTGCATGGCGGCAATCCGCAATACCAACTACTACGAACTTGCGCTGGTCGGACCGAAATGCGCAAACGCGATGCCTCCGGTTTACACCGATGGTTACAGCGATGAACTTGGTGCTGTCGGAACAGACGGCTGCTTTCCGGTGCCCGAAGGGCCGGGGCTCGGCGTGTCGTACGACTGGGATTTCATCAGTAAACATCGCGTGGCGTTGCATGAATTCAAGTAAGCGGCGCAGACCGTAAGCACCTGATCCCGTCTGTTTGCCTGAATCTATTCCGCGTTGGAATAGGCGATATGCTCTCGCGAGCATTCTTTTCGCACTGCAATTTAGATAAGCGCCATTAGCCTGCAATGCGGGGTTTGAAGTAGGCGAACCGATTGACGCCGCTGCGCTGCGCCATCTATATTACTAACTAGTGGACTGTATCAGCTGAATCGGTAGTAATTCGGCGAGACGGATCGAAGTATTTCCATTTCACGGTTCGCGGGTTTTTGTTGTACTGACGGATATAGCGCATGAGCTTTCTCTTCAGATCAGGTACGGAGGTGAAGAC
>JANXPQ010000389.1 GCA_025357235.1 Betaproteobacteria bacterium | reverse complement strand
ATAGGCGTAGGCATCATGTGCAGCCGCTTTCTGGAAGGCGCTGCCCGCCAGCCCGAGATGATTCCGGCGTTGCAGGCCAAGGTTTTTCTGTTGCTCGGCCTGATCGATGCGTCGTTCATCATCGGCGTCGGTCTCGCAATGTTGTTCGCGTTCGGCAATCCGCTGCTTGCTGTCATTCGCTGAGCCCGGATTTCGGCAACTACAGTTTTAGGAGACAGCCGTGAACATCGGTTTAACCATGCTCTCCCAGGCGGTCGCGTTCGCGATCTTCATCTGGTTTACGGTCAAGTTCGTCTGGCCCCCGCTCATGAGAGCCATCGAGCAGCGGCAGAAGCAGATCGCTGAAGGTCTAGCTGCCGCCGAACGCGGCAAACAAGATCTCGAACTGGCCGCCAAGCGCGCAGCCGAAGAATTGCAGCGTGCCCGGACCCAGGCGGGCGAAATCATTTCGCAGGCGGAAAAGCGCGGCGCGGCGGTGGTCGAAGAAGCCAAGAGCGCTGCCAAAGCCGAAGCCGAGCGCATCGTCACTGGTGCCAAGGCCGAGATCGAGCAGGAAGTTTTTCGTGCCAAGGAGGCGCTGCGTGCGCAGGTGTCGATACTCGCCGTGACGGGCGCAGAAAAGATCCTCAAGCGCGAGATCGATGCCAAGGTGCACGCGCAACTGCTGTCCGGCCTGGAAGCCGAGTTCAGATAAGACCATGGCCGAACTCGCTACCATTGCCCGGCCTTATGCCGAAGCGGTATTCCGCCTCGCCAAGCAGGGCAATGCCTTGCAGGCGTGGTCTGATGCGCTGAATCTGATTGCCACTGTCTATCAGGATCCGCAGATGCAGGCCGCCATTGCCAATCCCAAGGTTACATCGGCCGATATCGAAAAGTTGTTGCTGGCGGTATGCGGTGAGCGCATTGATGGCGTTGCGCGCAACTTGATTCAGTTGCTGGTGCACAACCGCAGGCTTTCGGTGCTTGCGGAAATCCGTGAATTGTTCGAGCAACTCAAACTGGAAGATGAAGGCAAGCTGGATGCGAAGATCAGCTCGGCTTTTCCAATGGAAGATGCGCAGCGAAGCCAGGTCGTGAACCTGCTGTCCTCGCGCTTCAAGCGCAAGATCAACGCCACTGTGACCGTGGACCCCGACCTGATCGGGGGGATCAAGGTCGAGGTGGGTGACAAAGTCTGGGATGCTTCAGTGCGTGGCAGGCTGCAGACCATGGCCGCCACCCTTACGAAATAGGAGTTTTAACCCATGCAGTTGAATCCGTCCGAAATCAGCGAGCTGATCAAGAACAAGATCCAGAATCTCGCATCCTCTTCCGAGGTGCGCACGCAAGGCACCGTTGTTTCCGTTACCGATGGCATCTGCCGCATTCACGGTCTGGCTGACGTGATGCAGGGGGAGATGCTGGAGTTTCCCGGTAACACGTTCGGTCTTGCATTGAACCTCGAACGCGACTCGGTCGGTGCGGTTGTGCTGGGGGAGTACGAGCATATTTCCGAAGGAGATCCGGTCAAGAGCACCGGCCGCATTCTGGAAGTGCCGGTCGGTCCTGAATTGCTCGGCCGCGTGGTAAATGCACTCGGGCAGCCGATCGACGGCAAGGGCCCGATCACCGCGAAGGAAACGGACGTTATCGAAAAGGTCGCGCCCGGTGTTATCTGGCGTAAATCGGTTTCCCAGCCGGTTCAGACCGGACTCAAGGCAATCGATGCGATGGTACCGGTGGGCCGCGGGCAACGCGAACTGATCATCGGCGACCGCCAGACCGGCAAGACGGCGGTCGCGGTGGATACCATCATCAATCAGAAGGGCAAGGACATATTCTGTGTGTACGTTGCGATCGGCCAGAAGGCGTCGACCGTCGCCAACGTGGTGCGCAAGCTCGAAGAACACGGCGCGATGGCTTATACCATCGTCGTTGCCGCGACGGCTTCCGAATCCGCAGCCTTGCAATACATTGCACCTTACTCCGGCTGCACCATGGGCGAATACTTCCGCGATCGTGGCCAGGACGCGCTGATTATTTATGACGATCTGACCAAGCAGGCCTGGGCTTATCGGCAGGTATCGTTGCTGTTGCGTCGCCCCCCGGGCCGCGAAGCGTATCCGGGCGACGTGTTTTATCTGCACTCGCGACTGCTCGAGCGTGCGGCACGTGTAAGTGAAGCCTGGGTCGAGCGCTTTACCAAAGGTGCGGTCAAAGGCAAGACTGGTTCGCTGACCGCATTGCCGATCATCGAGACGCAGGCGGGCGACGTGTCCGCCTTCGTGCCGACCAACGTGATTTCGATTACCGATGGACAGATCTTTCTGGAAACCGACTTGTTCAACGCCGGCATCCGTCCCGCGATCAACGCGGGTGTGTCGGTTTCGCGGGTCGGTGGGGCAGCGCAGACCAAGATCATGAAGCGCAAGGACACCGGCGGCGGTGCGCGCCTGGCACTGGCCCAGTACCGTGAACTCGCCGCCTTCGCGCAGTTCGCCTCGGACCTCGACGAATCCACACGCAAGCAGCTCGAACGCGGGCGCATGGTCACAGAGCTGATGAAACAACAGCAATATCAGCCGCTGCAGGTCTGGGAAATGGCGCTGACTTTGTTTGCTGTGAACAACGGTTACTTCGACGATATCGACGTGAAGAAGGCACTCTCAGCCGAAAAATCGCTACGCGATTACACCAAGACCAAGTACGCCGCGCTCGCCGGCCGCATGGACAAGGAACTGACTGGTGACGACGAGAAGGCGTTGAACGAAGCGATCAAGGACTGGAAGAAAAACGGCAGCTACTGATCAGCCGCCGGACGCTGGCTGTTCTGTATCGACGACCCTGTAATCTGGACTGAGAATCGATGGCGGGCACAAAAGAAATACGCACCAAGATCAAGAGTGTGCAGAACACTCGCAAGATCACCAAGGCGATGGAAATGGTCGCCGCGTCGAAAATGCGCAAGGCGCAGGAGCGCATGCGCGCTGCCCGTCCGTATGCCGAGAAGATCCGCAACGTCGCAGCGCACATTTCGCACGCCAATCCCGAGTACCGCCATCCCTTCCTGATCGAGCGCGATACGGTGAAGCGGGTGGGCATCATCGTGGTTACCACCGACAAAGGCCTGTGCGGAGCGCTCAATACCAACGTGTTGCGCATGGCTCTCAACCAGTATAAGCAATGGCAGACCGAGGGAGAAGAAATCGACGTCTGCTGCATCGGCGGAAAAGGCCTCGGCTTCATGCAGCGACTTGGTGCGAACATCATTTCGCACTCGACCGCCCTGGGTGACCGGCCGAAACTGGAAGACCTGATCGGTGCCGTCAAGATCATGCTCGATGGCTACATGAAGGATCGTTTCGACCGCGTGATTATTTTCTACACCCGCTTCATCAATACCATGAAACAGGAGCCGGTGATGGAGCAGCTGTTGCCGCTCACCGGGGAACGCATCGGCGCACCAGAAGGCAACTGGGACTACATCTACGAACCGGAAGCCAAGGTTGTCCTGGACCAGGTGCTCACGCGTTACATCGAGGCCGTGGTTTTTCAGGGTGTTTCGGAAAACATGGCTTCGGAGCAGTCGGCCCGCATGGTGGCGATGAAGTCCGCCTCCGACAACGCCGCGACCCTGATCGACGAGCTGACGCTGGTCTACAACAAGAGCCGGCAAGCCGCGATTACCAAGGAATTGTCAGAGATCGTCGGTGGTGCTGCCGCGGTCTGATACCCAAGCCCTCAACGAATTCGACTTACGTATTAGGAAAACATCATGAACCAAGGAACAATCGTCCAGTGCATCGGTGCGGTGACCGACATCCAGTTTCCACGTGAAGCGATGCCGAAAATCTACGACGCGCTGGTGCTCGAAGAGTCGAACGACGCTTCGTTTGCCGAGAAGGGGCTCACCTTCGAGGTCGAGCAGCAGCTAGGCGATGGTGTGGTCCGTTGCATCGCGCTGGGATCCTCCGATGGCTTGCGCCGCGGCATGAAGGTAAAGAACACCGGCGCCGCCATCTCCGTGCCGGTTGGTATCGGTACGCTCGGCCGCATCATGGATGTACTCGGCCGTCCGATCGATGAAGCCGGGCCGATCAAGTCCGACGAGCGCCGTTCCATACACCAGCAGGCGCCGAAGTTTGCCGAGTTGTCGCCTTCCGTCGATCTGCTCGAAACCGGCATCAAGGTGATCGACCTGGTCTGCCCGTTCGCGAAGGGCGGCAAGGTCGGCCTGTTCGGCGGTGCGGGCGTGGGCAAGACCGTGAACATGCTCGAGCTGATCAACAACATCGCGAAGCAGCATTCCGGTTTGTCGGTGTTCGCCGGTGTCGGCGAGCGTACTCGCGAAGGCAATGACTTCTACCACGAGATGTCGGAAGCGGGCGTCATCAAGCTGGACAACCTCACCGAATCCAAAGTGGCGATGGTGTTCGGCCAGATGAACGAACCGCCGGGTAATCGCTTGCGCGTTGCGTTGAGCGGACTGACGATGGCGGAAAAATTCCGCGACGAAGGCCGCGACATCCTGTTCTTTGTGGACAACATCTACCGCTTCACGCTGGCCGGTACCGAAGTGTCGGCCCTGCTCGGCCGCATGCCCTCCGCAGTGGGTTATCAGCCGACGCTCGCGGAAGAAATGGGCCGCTTGCAGGAACGTATCACGTCGACCAAGACCGGTTCGATCACTTCGATTCAGGCCGTGTACGTGCCCGCGGATGACTTGACCGACCCGTCGCCCGCGACCACCTTCGGTCACCTGGATGCAACGGTCGTGTTGTCGCGCGATATTGCATCGCTCGGGATTTACCCCGCAGTGGATCCGCTCGATTCGACCTCGCGCCAGATCGATCCGAACGTCATCGGCGAAGAGCACTACAATACGACTCGCGCTGTGCAAGCCACGCTGCAACGCTACAAGGAACTGCGCGACATCATCGCCATTCTCGGCATGGACGAACTCTCCCCCGAGGACAAGCTGGCGGTGTCCAGGGCACGCAAGATCCAGCGCTTCCTGTCGCAACCGTTCCACGTCGCTGAAGTGTTTACGGGTTCCCCGGGCAAGTTCGTGCCACTCAAGGAAACCATCAAGGGCTTCAAGATGATCGTCAATGGCGAATGCGACAGCCTTCCCGAGCAGGCCTTTTACATGGTCGGCGGCATAGAAGAAGCATTCGAGAAAGTCAAGACGCTGCAGTAAGGCGAGAGTCACAATGGCCAACACCATCCATGTAGACGTCGTCAGCGCCGAACAGCAGATTTTCTCCGGCGAAGCGGAATTCGTGGTCCTGCCTGGTGAGGCAGGCGAACTGGGCATCTATCCAAGGCATACGCCTCTGATTACGCGCATCAAGCCGGGCGCGGTACGCATTAAACCCGCCGGTGGGGGCGAAGAGAACCTTATCTTCGTGGCTGGGGGCATTCTCGAGGTGCAGCCGTCGATAGTGACTGTGTTGGCCGACACTGCGATCCGCGGCCACGATCTCGATGAGGCCAAAGCGCTGGAAGCGCAGAAGCGGGCCGAAGAAGCCCTGCGCAGCGCCAAGGACAAGCAGGAAATCGCGACCGTCGAAGCCGAACTCTCGATGCTCGCGGCTCAACTGGCGGCGATTCGTAAACTGCGCAGAAAATAGTCTGGCTCACACCGTCAAAAAGAGCGGCCCGCGGGCCGCTCTTTTTTTGCCTCCATCGTGCGCGTTGACAACGCGGGAAGCGCTCAATAACCTCCCAACTGTTTCCTGAAGTCCTACCTGACTTTCCGAAAAGCGAGTCTGTCCTGTGAGGTCCGCAATGCGACGTCCCATCACCCCGTTTGCACCGCTCCTGCTGTTGATGCTCGTCTTCACTACCGCCGGCGCAAAGGAAACCGTAAAGCTTGCGTTCATCGGACCGCTGACCGGCGGGGTGTCCGCCAACGGTCTGGGCGGCCGCAATTCGGCCGATCTCGCCGTGCGGCTGCGCAACGCCGACGCCAATGCCAAATACACCTACGAACTGGTGGTGCAGGACGACGAGTGCAAACCGAATATCGGTGTGCAGGTGGCAACGAAAGTCGCCGCCGATCGCAAGATTATCGCGGGCGTGACCCACTATTGTTCGGCGGTCGCGATGGGTGCAATCGATGTCTATCACCGCTTCGGACTGCCGGTCATCGTATGGGGCGCGGTCCTACCGGACATAACCTATGCGAACGACTACAAGGAAGTGCACCGCGTCAACGGCACGATGATCAATCAGAACGAAGTTGCGGCCGAATTCATGACCGGCCTGAAGTACAGGAAGTGGGTCATCATCCATGACACCACCGACTATGGCAAAGGCCACAACAAATACTTCTCGGCGGACGTGCAGAAACGCGGCGGCAGCATTCTCGGCACTTACGGCGTCACCGCGGATCAGCAGGATTTCAATGCAGAACTCACCAAGATCAAGGAACTCAAGCCGGAAGTCATTTATTTTGGCGGCCTGACCCCGATCGGCGTTCGCATCCGCTCGCAGATGGACAAGCTGGGCATCGTTGCGGCTTTTCAGGGGACTTCAGGCATCGTATCCGATGCCTTCATCGAAGGACTGGGTCCGCTCGCCGAAGGCACGCTCGCCTTCCGCGAAGGCGCGCCGGCGGAGAAACTTCCCGGCGGCAAGTTCTTTCTCGATCAATACCAGAAGCAAAATTATGCCGAGGGACCGGAAGCCTACGGCGCATTTGCCTATGCGGCCGCCAGCCTGATCATGGATGCAATCGAGAAAGTCGGCCCGGATCGGCAGAAAGTCATGACGGAACTCAATGGAACGCGCGATCATCAATCGATCGTGGGCAAGGTCACCTTCGACGACCATGGCCAGAACATGGTGCCGCTCATTACCAAGTTCGTCGTCCAGGATGGGAAGTGGGTGGTCTGGGAAGATAGCGATTATGCGAAGGGCAAACGCAAATTGCCGGGTGCCAGGTAAACCAAACGCCCTGCTGAACTGCTCCGAATGGATCCCGGACTGGTCGGCCAGTACATTCTGAATGGTCTGATGCTTGGCGTAATCTACGCCATGGTGGCGGTTGGATTTACGCTGTTCTTCGGTGTGCTCGATGTAATCAAGTTCTCCCACGGCGATGTCGTGATGGTCGGCGCCTTTGTCGCCTTGGCGGCATTTGCCGGAGCCCAGCGCATTGGCGTGACGTCTCCGGCGATCCTGTTGCTGCTCTGCGCCGTCGCCGCCATGCTTACCATGGCCCTGCTCGGGGCGCTCATCGCGCGTTATCTGGTGCTGCCACTGCGCAAGGCGCCGGCGCTGAATACACTCCTGATCACGCTGATGCTGGGCCTGGCGTTGCGCGAGGCCATCCGTCTGTTTTATCCGAACGGCTCCAATCCAAAACCCTTTCCGCGTCTGCTGCCGACCGACACGTATACGTTCGGTGCGCTTTCGTTGCGTCTCGACAGCCTGCTTCTGCTTGTCACCGGCCTGCTGGCCATCGTGGCAATTCACGTGGTGATCAACAGGACCAGACTGGGGTTGGCGATCCGCGCCGTCGCGCAGGATCCTGAAACGGCCCGTGTAATGGGCGTCAATTTCGAACGCATCGTCATGATCACTTTCGGCATCGGTTCGGCGCTCGCGGCGCTCGCGGGCGTTACCAACGGTCTGTACTACAACGAGGTCAATTTCGGCATGGGATTGCTGCTCGGCGTGATCGGTTTTAGCGCGGCAGTCGTGGGCGGCCTGGGCAATATTTATGGTGCAATTCTTGGAGGCTTTTTGTTTGCCGCTCTGCAAACCGTCGGCGCAATATGGTTTTCAGTGCCTGCTTACAAGGATGTATTTGCGTTTGCCGCAGTCATCATGTTGATGGCCTGGAAGCCCACCGGGCTGATCGCCGAAAAATCCGCGGAGCGCGTCTAGACATGCCGGAAAGCGCGAAATCGAAGTTCCTCGTTGCCTCCGGCGTCGTCGTATGCGCGATCGTCGTTCTGCTTTTCCTGGAAGTTGAAGCGCAATGGAAAGTCTGCGCGCTGGCAATCGGCGTCGTAGCGGCGTTGGTGGCAATGGAAAAGACCGGCATGCGCGCTCGCGTCGAGGAAGCCTCTGCGA
Source organism: Betaproteobacteria bacterium (assembly GCA_025357235.1). Classification (GTDB taxonomy): domain Bacteria; phylum Pseudomonadota; class Gammaproteobacteria; order Burkholderiales; family JACQAP01; genus JACQAP01. The sequence goes on along the minus strand of JANXPQ010000389.1, from coordinate 10,765 downwards.
AGCATGGGACTTTTGCAATGAGCATTGCCATCGCCGCAATTCTGGGGGTTGCCGGTGTTTTGCACGAATCGCATTTCGCGCTACTGATGCTGGCGACCGTTGCGCTTTACGCGACCGCGTGCCTAGGGTTGACCGTTCAGTTCGGCTATGCGGGGATCGCCAATTTCGCCGGCGCTGCATTCTTCGGCATAGGCTGCTACAGCGCGGCGATCCTGACCACGCGCACGCCACTGCCGCATCTGCTGGTGATCTTCGCCGGTGGCGCGGCCGCTGCGGCGATTGGCTCGATATTGATCCTGCCGATCCTTCGCACGCGCGGCCACTATGCTGCCCTGATCACCATTGCATTCGGAATATTGTTCAAGACTTTTCTCGAGGTCAACGACACGCTCGGCGGTCCCCAGGGATTGAAAGTGCCCGGCCTGAAAATACTCGGTTGGTCATTCAACGATCCGATCCGTCTTGTCGAAGGCGTCGAGGCCTCCTTCTATCTGAATTATGTCGTCCTGGCCGTCCTGCTCGCGGCTTTGGCTTATCTCTTGGTCAAACGCCTGGAGCGCTCCTGGATCGGATTGAATTTCGATGCCGTTCGACTCGATGAAACGGCCGCCGCCGTGTCCGGCATCGACATCGCCCGCTGGAAGATTTTCGCTTTCGTGTCCGGCAATTTCCTGGCGGGGATGGCTGGCGCGGTGCACGCAATGATGAGCGGATTCATCGCGCCGAACAACTTCACGTTTGGCGATTCACTGATCCTCGTATCCATCGTCATTCTGGGTGGGGTGGGCAATCCGCTGGGGGTCATCCTTGCCGCTCTGCTGCTCTTGGTGCTGCCGGAAAAACTCCAGGTGATCCAGGAATACCGCTTTTTGCTTTACGCACTGCTGGTCATTCTGATCCTGTTGTTCCGTCCCGAAGGGCTGTTACCCAGGCGGCTGCGCGAATACTTTCCGCGAGGGGTGCGCAAATGAACCTGCCCGTACTTGCCGCCAAAGGGTTGACTGTCCGGTTCGGCGGACTGACCGCACTGAACGCTCTCGACCTGCAACTGAATGCGAATGAAATTCTCGGCTTGATCGGGCCGAACGGATCCGGGAAGACCACCTTCTTCAACGCCGTTACGGGGCTTTACCGTACGGCGGCGGGCACGGTGACGGTCGATGGAGTAGATATCACGAAGTCTTCGCCGCAAGTCATCAGCCGGACGGGCGTAGCGCGGACTTTCCAGCGCTCGCGTTTGTGTTTGCCCTTGTCAATTTTCGACAACCTGATGATTGGCAACCATCGCAACCTCGACCACCGCATCTGGACGAATATATTCCGGCGCAGCCGGCTCGAACATCAGGTCGAACAGTGCATGGCGAGGGCGTACGCATTACTGGAGATATTCAGCAAGCCGCTCGCCAGACGTCTGCCGGACCCGGTGGTGGCGCTCTCCATGATTGATCGCCGGCGCGTGGAAATCTGCCGGGCGCTGATCAGTGAGCCGCGCATATTGCTGCTCGACGAACCTTCCGCCGGCATGACGCACGACGAGACCGATGAGTTGATGGACGACCTGCTTGCGGCCCGCACGAGGCTGCCGGCGTTGTCGGTCATCCTCATTGAGCACGAGATGAATGTCATCGAGCGCATTACGGATCGATGTGTCGTTCTCAATTACGGCCAGAAAATATTCGAAGGCATCTACCGCGACGTCGCCGCGGATGAAAACGCGCGCAAGGCCTATCTGGGCGAGGATTGAGATGCCCGGCGGCCTGATCCTCGAAGAACTTTGCGTCGGCTACGACGAGGCCGATGTTCTCAGCGGCGTCTCGCTGGCAGTGAGGCCCGGAGAGATTACCTGCATACTCGGGGCCAATGGGGCGGGTAAAAGCACGCTGATCCGTGCCATTCTTTCGCTGACGCCGCCGCGCGGCGGACACATCCTTCACGATGGCGTCGAGATAACCGGCTGGCCGACGCACCGTATCGTCAGCCGCGGCATCGCCTGCATACCGGAAGGCCGCAAAGTCTTTCCGAAAATGACGGTGCGGGAAAACCTGCTGATAGGTGCCTACGCCGACAACAGTGCGGATGCGGAATTGAGGCTGGACAACGTGTTCAACACCTTCCCGCGGCTCAAAGAGCGCCTCGGCCAGCTTGCGGGTACCATGTCCGGCGGCGAGCAGGCGATGCTGTCGATCGGGCGGGGGCTCATGGCCGCGCCGAAATTGCTGATCATCGATGAACCTTCGCTCGGTTTGTCGCCGCTTTTCGTGAAGGAAAATTTCGGCGTCATTCGCCGCATCAATGAAACAGGCGTCACAGTCTTGCTGGTCGAGCAGAACGTGAAACAAACGCTGGCTATCGCACATCGCGGTTACGTGTTGTCGCAAGGCAAGGTGGTTGCCGCGGGCAGTGCCGCGGCATTGCGCGAAAACGCCGAAGTGCGGGCCGCGTATTTCGGAAAGAACTGAGGAGACAGACGATATGGCGGCCCATCCTGACGCGATCGAACTCACCAAACAGATGGTGCGCATGAATACCATCAATCCCCCCGGCCAGGAGGAGCAGTGCGCCCGCCACCTCGGCGGCCTGCTGGAGAACGCCGGGTTCAGGATCAAGTATGACGAGTTGTCGCCGCAGCGCGCGAGCTTGGTGGCAACCATCGGCGGTTCCAGCGACAAGGCGCCGCTGTGCTTCACGGGGCATATCGATACCGTTCCGCTCGGTGCAGCACCGTGGAAGATGGACCCATTCGCCGCCGATACGCAAGGCGGCAAACTTTACGGGCGTGGGACAAGCGACATGAAATGCGGCGTCGCTGCTTTCGTCGTGGCTTCGCTGAACCTGGCCGGCAAACTGGCGCGCTCCCCCGGTCTGGAGCTGGTTATCACCGCGGGAGAGGAAACCGGTTGTGAAGGCGCCTTTCATCTGACGCACAAGAGTGGCGCACTGGGCCGCGCTGGCGCCGTCGTGGTGGGCGAGCCGTCATCGAATTATCCTTTCGTCGGTCATCGCGGCGCGTTCTGGCTGAATGCGCGCACACATGGTGTCACGGCGCATGGCTCGATGCCGGAAAAGGGCGTCAACGCGGTATTCAAGGCGGCGCGCGCCGTTGCGATTCTCGAGAATTTCCGCTTTGCCAATCCACCACATCCGCTGATGGGCCAGGCCACTTTGAACGTCGGCACGATTCGCGGCGGGCTCAACATCAACTCGGTCCCGGACGAAGCCGTGATCGGCATCGATATCCGCACCATTCCGGGCATGAAGCATGCGGATTTGAGAGCCCAACTGATGCGCCAACTGGGTTCCGAAGTCGAGCTCGAAACCATTCTCGATCTGGAGAGTGTCTACACCGCACCGGCGCATCCGTGGATCCAGGAAGTCTTCGAGGTCATGCAACCGTTCCTCGGCAATCGGCCGGAACCGCGGGTGGCGACCTACTTCACTGATGCTGCTGCACTCAACGTAGCGTATGACACGCCCCCCACCGTCATTCTCGGACCGGGGGAAGCGCAGATGGCGCATCAGACCAACGAATATTGCGTCCTCGATCGTGTAACGGAATCGGTAGCTGCGTACGAGGAAATCGCACGGCGCTGGTGCGGCATCTGATGTCCGGAGATTTGTTTTCCGCAAGCCCACCGGCGCAGCGCATTACCGCGCTGCTCGATAGCGGCTCGCAGACGCGCGGTCAGGCGCATGGATCGCTGATAGCGGGTAACGGTACCATCGGCGGCCGCGAAGTGACTTTGATCTCTACCGACAGGCATGTCGCCGGCGGATCACTCGGCGTTGCCGAGGCCCAGGCATTGTCCAGGCTGCTGGAGCAAAGCCATGCGGAGGGACGGCCGTTTATTTTTTGTCTGGACTCCGCGGGTGCGCGGCTGGATGAAGGTCTGCCCGCGTTGGGCGCGTTTCGTCAGCTGTACCGCCATATGCTTGACTTGCGGCTTGCCGGCCTGCAAATGCTCGGACTGATCGGGCGCGACTGCTTTGGCGGCGCAAGCATGCTTGCGGCCACTTGTGCACAGCGCGTCTATAGCGACTCCTCCCGTCTGGCTATGTCGGGTCCGGCGGTCATCCAGGCACTGGGTGGCGCTGCCGAACTCGATGCGACCAACGCGGCCGCCGTAATCGCCCTGATGGGGGGTGCAGCCCGCGCGCATCTCGTGCCGACGGATCGTCTGTGCGAAGACTCTTTCGATGCGTACCGCCGCGCGACGCACGACTGGATTGCGGATTGCGCAAACCATGTGCCGCCGAACCTGCGCGAACAGCATACCCGTCTCGGCACGCGCCTCCTTGCACAAGGAATGATGCCGTCACCGCCGCGCAGTGCATCCGGCGACCTGCCGGCAATGCTCCAGGAGATCATTCCCGAAGGCGTGGAAATGCACAGGATGGACGGTGTGCTGTTCGGCCGCAACGGCAAGACATCGCCGAACGCGTTTTTTGGATTCATCGACGGCACGCCGGTGGGGGCACTGGCAGCATGGACACTCGCGGGCGAATGTCTGGCAATGGCAGGCGAACGTCCCGGCGAAGCCGTGACGGTTTTTCTGGATTCTCCGGGGCAGGCCCCGACTTACCGTGACGAACGCGTCATGCTTTCCGAGTATGTTGCCCACCTTGCCCTGGTGCTGTCGTCGTTGCGGCTGAACGGACACCGGGTAACGTTGCAGGTCCTCGGAGATGCGGCCGGCGGGATCTACGTGGCACTGGCCGCGCCAGCCGTTCGCGTCCTCGCATTGCCGGGCGCCAATGTGCAGGTACTCCCGCCGGCAGCGATGGCGCGCGTTTTGCGCCGGCATAGCGAGCCGGGTGGTGTGGAGGACTACATGCGCGCTGGTGTGATCGACACGCTTATCTGAGTTATAGATGACTGCGAATTTCTATGCCGCGGTGGCGGACTCGATCGACGCGGGCCCCGATCGCATATTCCTGGAAACTGACGACGATCGCACTTACACTCGTGCCGACCTCGCGCGCGAATCCGCGCGATTTGCCCGTATGATGATCGAGACCGGCGCAGTGCGGGGCGATCGCATCGCGGTGCAGGTCGACAAGTCTCCCGCTTGCCTGTTTCTCTATCTTGGCTGTCTGCGCGCCGGACTGGTCTATCTTCCGCTCAATACGGCCTATCAGCGCAGCGAGTTGACGTATTTCCTGGACGATGCGCAGCCCAGGATCGTCGTGTGCAAACCGGGGTCATTCGATTTGATGCGCGAGCTCTGCGCCGGGCATGCACAAGTACTGACACTGGATGAAGAGGGCCGCGGCTCGCTGGCCGATGCCGCGGCTGTTCTACCCGATGAATTCGAGACAGTCGATTCCGGGCCCGATGATATAGCCGTCATTCTCTATACGTCGGGTACTACCGGCCGTTCCAAGGGTGCGATGGTGACGCATCGCAACCTGCTGTCGAATGCCAGAGCGCTGGTGGATTGCTGGGGATTCAGCGAGCGCGATGTACTCTTGCATGCGCTGCCGGTATTCCACATCCACGGATTGTTCGTCGCCAATCATTGCGCATTGCTGTCCGGCGCCCGGCTGCTTTGGCACCGGAAGTTCGACCCGGCACTCGTTGTACGCGATCTGGCGCGCGCGACGGTGATGATGGGCGTGCCCACGTTCTACACGAGATTGCTCGCGCAGCCGAAGTTCGATCGCGAAATCTGCCGCAACATGCGCCTCTTCATTTCCGGTTCCGCGCCGCTGCTGCTCGAGACATTCAAGGAATTCCAGACGCGTAGCGGGCAAACCATCCTTGAGCGCTATGGCATGTCGGAAGCCGGAATGATCTGTTCCAACCCGCTGGGAGGAGAGCGCCGCGGCGGCAGCGTCGGCTTTCCGCTTCCGGGCGTCACGGTCAGAATTGCAGACGAGAAGGATCGTCCGCTTCCGCGTGGCGAGGTCGGCGGCATCCAGGTCAAGGGTGAAAATGTATTTGCCGGCTATTGGCACATGCCGGAAAAGACCCGCGAAGAGTTCACTGCCGATGGCTACTTCCGTACCGGAGATGTCGGGACATTCGACACCGACGGCTATGTTTCCATCGTCGGGCGCGCCAAGGATCTGATCATCAGCGGCGGTTATAACGTTTACCCCAAGGAAATCGAATTGGCGCTGGACGCATTGCCCGGTGTCGCAGAGTCCGCGGTCATCGGCATTCCCCATCCCGATTTTGGCGAGGCCGTTGCTGCGGTCGTCGTCGCCCGGAAAGCCGCAAGGCTCGATCCGGCCGCTCTGATTGCCGAGCTGAAAAAGAACTTTGCCAACTACAAGGTGCCGAAGCGGATATACCTTGTCGAGGGTCTGCCGCGCAATGCGATGGGCAAGGTACAGAAAGCGTTGTTGCGCGAGCGCTACAGTAAATAAGAGCGTGGTAGATAACGGGAGGCCCGATGCTTTGGGAAGACGGCAGGCGCAGCGATAACGTCGAGGATCGGCGCGGAATAGGCGTGGGCGGTCTTGCCGGCGGCGGTGTGGGTGTGGTGGTCATTGCGCTCATCGCCATGTTTTTCGGCGTCGATCCGCGCGTGATCCTGCAGGAAGCCGGGCAGGGACAAGCGCCATCCGGACAACAGCAGGCCGTGCCGGTCGATCCGGCCCAGGACAAGCTCAAGGACTTCGTGTCCGTCGTGCTGGCGGATACGGAAGATACCTGGGGCGACATCTTTCAAAAGGGTGGTGCCCGCTATGAAAGGCCAAAGCTGGTTTTGTTCACCGGGGCGGTACGTTCGGCATGCGGCCTGGCCCAATCCGCAGTCGGACCGTTCTACTGTCCCGGCGACCGGAAGGTCTACATCGATCTCGATTTCTACAAGATGCTGGAACAGCGTTTCGGGGCACCCGGCGAATTCGCCAAGGCCTATGTCGTAGCTCACGAGATCGGTCATCACGTACAGAATCTGCTCGGCATTTCCGCCAAAGTGCATGCGGCAATGGAGCGTTCCAGCCGGGAGCGCGCAAACCAGCTATCGGTCCGCCAGGAATTGCAGGCGGATTGCTATGCGGGCATCTGGGCGAACCACGCCAACCGCTCCCGGCATATCCTTCAGGCCGGCGATGTGGAAGCCGGGTTGAATGCTGCCGCGGCCATCGGCGATGATCGCCTGCAGATGCAGGCGAAGGGCTATATCGCTCCGGAAAGTTTTACCCACGGCAGCTCGGCGCAGCGCGTGCAATGGTTCAGGCGCGGACTGGAATCCGGCCAGTTGTCGGCATGCGACACCTTCAAGGCCGGGCGCGTCTAGCCGGCGCCGCGCATTGGCCGCATTCAGCGAGCTCGAAAATCTCGAAAGGATCGCCGACAGCCTCGCGCTGCAAGGCTGGATGGTGGTCGATGATTTTTTCGACTTTGAACTGACGGCAGCGCTGCGCCGCGACTGCCAGATGTCCAGCGCACAAGGCGATCTGCGTGAGGCGGCGGTGGGCGGCGGCGAACGGCGGCAGATTCGAACCGAAGTTCGTGGCGATGAAATCCTGTGGATGCAGCAACCGGCGTCCAGTGAACCTCAGCGCGTCTGCCAGGATCGTTTCGAACAACTGCGGCTGACGCTGAACCGCGCCCTGCAGCTTGGCCTGTTCGAATTCGAAAGCCATTTTGCCCGCTATCCTGCGGGCACCTTCTACGCCAGGCATATCGACCAGCTTCGTGACGACGGCCACCGCAAATTGTCCTGCGTGCTCTATCTGAACGAAAGCTGGCAACCTGAAGAGGGTGGCGAGCTGCGCCTTTATCTGGATGGCGACGGCGTGGAATCCGAATACGTTCTGCCGGAAGGGGGGAGGCTCGTGGTTTTTCTGAGTGGGCGATTCGCCCATGAAGTCTTGCCGGCGACACGCGAACGCATCAGCATCACCGGTTGGTTCAGAACGCGCTGATCAAAACAGCGACCACAGCATTTTGGTCGCGAGAATGAACAGGATCACCGCGAAAATCTTCTGGAGGCGCGTAACCGGCATGGTATGCGCCATCTTCGCGCCCCAGGGCACCGTGATGAACGTGCCAATCACGATGCCTACGAGCGCCGGTAGATAGACATAGCCGACACTGAGCGCCGGGAGGTGATCCTTGCCCCAGCCGGTAGCAATGAAGCCTATTGTTCCGGCGATGGCGATCGGCAGGCCGAGCGCAGCGGATGTTCCGATCGCCTGACGCATTGGCACATTGCAGAGACTCATCAGCGGGATGGTCATCACGCCGCCGCCCACGCCGACCAAGCTGGAAATTATGCCGACAATAACGGCGACCGCGGTCATGCCGGTCTTGCCGGGAAGCTGCCGGGTCGGCTTCGGCTTCACATTGGCGAACATCTGCACCGCCGAGTAGTAGACGAAGATGACGAAAAAGATCGCCAGGTACTTCGATTGCAGCAGATCGGCAACCACCGTACCGAGCAAGGTGCCGACGACCAATCCCGGAACCGCCATGCGCAGGATGTCCCAGCGCACGGCGCCATGCTTGTGATGGGCGCGCAAGCTCGAGATGGACGTGAAGACAATGCTGGTGATGGACGTGCCGAGCGCCAGGTGCAACAGGCGATCCTCTGGAAACCCCTGCAAGGTGAACAAATACACCATCAGGGTGACCAGGATCAGCCCGCCACCGATGCCGAGAAGACCGGCAAAGTAGCCGACGAACAAACCCATCAACAGGTAGACGATCCACCATTCCATGAGCATGCCGGCTACAGCAACTTCATGATGAATTCCCCTTCCAGGGAATCCACCGGCGTGATCGACAGGCGGTTGCCGCGCTGGAGTACCCGCATCGATGCGAGTTCCGGATGCGAGCGCAGTTCCGGAAGTCCGAGTACCCGGGTTTTCTTGACCAGGGTCACGTCGACATTGAACCAGCGCGGGCTGTCCCGCGACGCTTTGGGATCGAAGTATTCGCTCTTGCGATCGAACTGGGTTTGGTCCGGATAAGCGAGCTTCGAGACTTTTGCTATTCCCGCGATGCCGGGCTCCGGACAGCTCGAGTGGTAGAAGAAAACCCGATCGCCGACCAGCATCTGGTCACGCATGAAATTGCGTGCCTGATAATTGCGCACTCCCCACCAGGCTGCGGTTTTGCCGGGTGCCTTGGCCAGATCATCGACGCCGAAGACGCCGGGCTCGGATTTCATCAACCAGTAGTTCATGATTCCGCCGCGCAAAAAAATAGAGTTCCGGAATACCGGAACTCTATCGGATTGCCGGACTTTAGCAAAAAAAGCAAAGTCGCTCGCATCCGCTCATCACTTCGTACAAGGGGTGCCCCCCGCGATTCCCGTCAGGCCGGCATCTTGAACCTAGGGTTCAAGGCGGTCGCTTTCCGAGCACATCAGGCGCTTCCCGCTTGGGACGCGCACAACAGCGCTACTTTAGGCAGCAACCAAGGTGATTAACATTGGTTCAAAGAATTACAGCCTGACGAACACCGCAGGGGACATTGACCGGTGTCAGAACAACTCATCCTGACCGTTCATGGCCTGATCGATGGCTGCCTGCATGCTGGAGATTCTACGCTTAAACTCGCCGACATCAAATCCACCCTCCACGCGCGTGGAAAGGAATTCATGCGTGATATTGAGAGCGGCCATGATGGCGATGCGCTCGACACCGATGACTTTTCCGGCATCGCGAATTTCGCGCATTTTGTTGCTCAGGTAGTCGATCGCCTTGAGCAGATCCTTCTGCTCGTCTTCGGCGCAGGCGATGCGGAACTCGCGTCCCATGATGCTTACATCGAGGCCGCCTTTGGTCTGAGTGCTCATTCCGCTGCGTCCGGAATCTGGGCCAGCAAGGTCTCCAGGCGGACCTTGGCGGTATTCACTTTCTCCGCAAGACGCTTGTTCTCACTCTGAGCCGAAACCAGATTCTGCCGCAACTGGGAATTGTCCTGGCGGAGTTTCTGCGTCAGCAGAACGAGTTGACTGATCTTGTCGTCGAGGGCGGTAAGCTCGGCTTCCATGAATACCACTATAGTTATGAAAAGCGTGAAAAGTCAACTGCTAACGGATTTTTTTGAATGTGCTTTGGCATATGTAAGAATGCGCGTTGCCCCGGACTTGGAGCAACCCTGAAACCCTGCGTTCCGGCTTCCCGGACAAACCAGCATGGTCGCCCGGGCATGCCGATAGGGTAGAATCCGCGCACGTTCTCGGGTGCCCCCGCCAAATCTCTTTGGAGGGGTCAAACGGGAAACAGGTGCGCGCCCGCCAGTTCCGTTTTCTCGACGGCGCAATTCCTGTGCTGCCCCCGCAACGGTAAGCGACTATTGGGGCGTGTCACGATGCCACTGTGAAGGTTGGCCGGATCATCGGTGAGCCCTCATGGGAAGGCGACACGCCCGAAGCGCAAGCCCGGATACCGGCCCATTGGACGCGAACGGAGATTCCGCGCGGGGCGGGCATCCGGTGTCGGCATCCCCTTCACCAGCCTTTTCTCCATTGCGGAACTCCCTTTCTAACATGCGCGCATGCGGCGGGCTTGCGCTTCAGGGGAGCAGCAATGAACAAGTACGGGATTTATCTGTTGACGGCCGTCCTGCTGGCCGGGACGGCCCATGCGCAAAAGGCGGATCTGAAGGCGGACGAAGTGGTCGTTACCGCCACGCGCTTCGAAGATACTTATGCCGATAAACCGTTGAACATGACCGTCATCACTTCCGACGACATCCGACATTCTCCGGCCCGCACCTTGCCGCAATTGCTTTCGTATCAGGCCGGACTGGGAGGGATAGCGGATTGCGATTGGGTGGTGGAGGTCGTGAAGGAGGATCTCC
>JANXPQ010000369.1 GCA_025357235.1 Betaproteobacteria bacterium | reverse complement strand
AGCTCGGGCGCGATTGAAAGCGGCACGCGGTCCCAGTGATGAATGCCGGAGGGCGCGGTGTCGATGAAGATCGGAACCTGATTCTTCTCGAGATCTGCGAGCGTCAGTGCGACGTCGCGGTTGGAGAGGAAGGGGCCCAGGATGAATTTGGCTCCGTCGCCCAAAGTGAAGGTCGGGTTCCAATGTGAGGACGTGGAATGCCGATGACCTTTGCCGTGCTGCTGGCGTCGCAATGCCTTCGTATCGAGTCAAACTTCAGGCGACGTGAGCATGGCGTCCAAGCCGCAAGTCAAGTCCTATGTGTGTTTGATAAATCCACGTTCTGTCGACTCGCTCCTGGCTCGGCTGCACTCGACCAAGGGTGGCAGAACCCCGCGCTAGTCGCTTCTCTTGGCTTGGATTGCCCTTCTCGCTGGTAAGGTTCGCTGATGCTCACAGCCGACTGCGCCCCGCACACCCTCTCCATCGTGGTTCCGGTTTATCGAGGAGCGCTGACGCTCGGCGCATTCATTGACGAGCTCGCGCCGCTCACCCGCGAGCAGACAACGCCCGCGGGCCGCAGCTTCTGCATCGCCGAAGTCGTACTGGTGCACGATGGCGCTGTGGACGACTCGGACCGCGTCATGGAACAGCTCTCGGCGCGATATCCCTTCGTGACTACCGTTTGGCTGTCCCGCAACTACGGGCAGCACCCGGCCACGCTGGCAGGCATGGCGAGCACCAGCAGCGGCTGGGTCGTCACCATGGACGAGGACGGCCAACACGACCCCGGGTACCTGGGGGCAATGCTCGATCAAGGAGTCGAGCTCAAGGCACACGTCGTCTATGGGTTGCCGGCCAATGCTCCGCCGCACGGCATCCTCCGCAATGCTGCGAGCCGCCTCACCAAGTTCGCATTCGTGAGCGTCTTCGATTCCGGTCGCCTGGGCCGGTTCTCTAGCTACCGCATGGTATGGGGCGAGATTGCCCGCAGCGTTGCCGCTTACTGCGGCAATGGCGTCTACCTCGATGTTGCGCTCTCTTGGGTCTCGGGCCGCTCCTCGTCGGTGCCAGTCTTGATGCGCGGGGAGGGAGAACGTCGGTCGGGGTACAACGTGGGAAAGCTGTTGAGTCATTTCTGGCGAATGGTCCTGACCTCCGGCACCAGACCGCTGCGGCTCATCGCTTTAGTTGGACTCCTTTCGGTCCTGGGAGCCACGGTCCTCTCTGGATACGCAATCTTCGAGCACGTCATGCGACGGGTTCCGATTGCCGGTTGGACCTCGACCATTGTCGCCACCAGCTTCTTTGCCGGTGCGATTCTCTTTTCGCTGGGCGTAATTGCCGAATACCTGGGGTTTGCCATTCATATGGCAATGGGAAAGCCTGCCTACCTGATCGTGTCACGACAAGGCGCGACGAATCGTTCAAGGTGACTACGCTAGCTTGGATTGTGGGGCGCGGCGGACTGCTCGGGAAAGGCCTTGTGCGCGCGTTGTCCCAGGGCCTCCCCGCCGCCAGGCTGTTCGAGCCCTCGGTCGGCCCGATTCAATGGCACGCACCCGAGGCTGCGGCGACCCAACTCGCCCTTGCGGCGGGCCACTTCGCGGCAGCGGTCAAAGAGGGCGCGCACGACTCGTGGACCGTGCTCTGGGCGGCAGGTGCAGGAGTCGTGGGCACCACCGCGGCCGAGCTACAAAAGGAAACGGTCACGCTGTCGCGATTTCTCCACTCCGTCGAGGCGAGCGACCTCTGCGCGCGGCCCGGACGTTTCTTCCTCGCGAGCTCCGCGGGGGGCGTCTATGGCGGCGCCCGCGTGCTTCCGATTACCGAGCAGACGGCGACAGCCCCCATCTCGGACTATGGCCTCGCCAAACTCGCGCAGGAGCAACTCGTCGTCAACTGGTCCCAACGGCACGAAGGCGTCCGTGCTCTCATCGGCCGGGTGTCGAATGTGTACGGACCCGGGCAACGCCTGGATAAGCCGCAAGGCTTCCTCTCGCAAATCTGCCGAAGCGCCGTGCTTCGCCAGCCCGTTCACGTCTTCGTCCCCCTCGACACCATTCGCGACTTCATTTACGTGGACGACTGCGCTCAATCAATCCTCAGCGCTTTGCGCTTGACGATGGCCGAGCAAAACGCTCCACGTCTTCGCATCAAGATTTTCGCCCGCGAAGAGGCGGTGTCGCTCGGATACGTTCTCTCGCTCCACGCGAGAATCTTGAAGCGGCCCGCGCAGGTGATCTCCGCCCGGCGTCCCGGTTCTCAGGCGCAGCAGGCGCTAGGCCTGAAATTCCGCTCGATCGTTCTGCCGACTGGCCTGGCCCCGACCGGCTTGATGGATGGGCTTGCACGGCTGATGGCCCACCTCGAATTGCTTCATCAACAGGGGCGGCTTCGCAGGAAGCCCGATAGGTCATGCTCGATTTAGGCGATAGGACGTCCTCAAGCCGCAAGTTAAGTCCGATGTTGTTTGACAAATCCACGTTTTTGTCGACTCGTTACTGGCTCGGCTGCACTCGACAAGGGTAGCAGAACCCCGCGCAAGAAGAACTAAAGGCGTTGGCGCGAGGAGGGCTGGCCGGTCAGCGACGCGACTGCTGAAACTCCGGCACTTCGCCCTGCCGGCCGGTGAATTCTCCGGCGAGGTCGACGGGCGGGCGCGATCAGTAGGCTGGTCGTGGGAACTTTCAAGTGCTCGAGAATCGCGTGGATCACCGACACCAGCGCCTTCTCTCGACCGCCTCGATACTTTCGACAAGGATTGTCCTCGGCCGCCGTTCTCCGCTTTCGGCCTTCGCCTCGTACTCCAACGTCCGCGGACATTACTTCTGCTGATTCACTGGGTTGTGTTGCGAGCGGAGAAGAGGCGATGGCGCCCGCGTGTGAAACGGAGCTTAAAGTCTCGCTGATTTCGTCACTCTTATTGGTTGTCAAGAGCGAAGAGAGCAAAAAGAGGACGTTAAAACGATAGCTTGAGGGAGCTGCCAGGCCATAAGGCCCCAAGGGGGGGGTATAGGGGTCAAAAGTATCCAACCACTATGCTCGACCGAGGGTCCGATGAACGGCAATAATCAGAGAGCGATTCCATGGGCTGGCCCCGCTCGCTCCCTACCGCGGCCCGGGAGGGGGCGAGGCAGGATCGATGCGGTCGCCCTGACGGCCGCAGCCCTTTTTGCATGCGGGCCGGGAGGGAACCTTTCAGGTTCGAAACGCGGTCCCTCAGCAGAACTTACCGCCTTCTTTCAGGGCGGCCCCATCGATGTGACGACCCACCACTACAGGAACGACCGAACCGGTGCGAACCTCAACGAAACTGTAGACGGCGAAGGATTTCCGGCTTGATCTAACGGTCCGGGCCGAAGGGCGAGTTTCACTTCGCCGGCCGGCGAAGGGCGGTCTTTTGGCGCCAAGATGGGGCGTCGATATCGATGATGTGGCAGTGCTGCGCAAAGCG
>JANXPQ010000354.1 GCA_025357235.1 Betaproteobacteria bacterium | reverse complement strand
CTAGGGAAAAAATTCGTGCTGTCATCGCTTACGGAGAAATACCGCCACAAAATAAAAACTGCCGAGGAACTCAGGCAGATCATCGGCGCGCGGCCGCGCGCCAGAAAAGTGATCATGTGCCACGGGGTCTTCGACGTCGTGCATCCCGGCCACCTGAGACATCTGATCTATGCCAAAAGCAAGGCCGATATTCTGGTGGCGAGCCTTACGGCGGACGTCCACATCAGCAAAGGGCAATACCGGCCGCATGTGCCGCAAGATCTCCGGGCACTGAATCTCGCGGCATATGAGATCGTCGATTATGTGTTGATCGACAAGAACTCCGCGCCGATCGAGAACATCTCGTATCTGCAACCCGACTTTTTCGCTAAGGGGTATGAATACACCTCCGGCGGCCTTCCTCCGAAAACCCAGGAGGAGGCGGACGCCTTGCACACTTACGGCGGCGAGATGATTTTCACGCCGGGCGACATCGTCTATTCGTCGTCGCGACTGATTGATCTGGCTCCGCCGGCCATCAGGCACGAAAAGCTGCTCTCGTTCATGGATTCGGAGGGCCTGACTTTCGAGGCGTTGCGCGAGGCGCTGGCCAAGCTCACCGGGCTCAAGGTTCATGTGGTCGGCGATACGATCGTGGACAGCTATACGCATGCTGCCATGATCGGCGGGCAGACCAAGACGCCGACCATGAGCGTGTTATACGAACGGCGCGACGACTACATCGGCGGCGCTGCCGTGGTTGCAGAGCACCTGCGCGCGGCCGGCGCGGAAGTGACATTTTCGACAGTGCTTGGCAGCGACCCTTTCAAGGATTTCGTTCTCGCAGGCCTGGCAAAGCGCGGCATCGACTGCCGCGCCATCGTCGATTCCACGCGGCCGACGACCAACAAGAACGCCATCGTCACGGGCGGCTATCGCTTGTTGAAAATCGATACGCTGGACAACCGCTCGATCTCGGACGAGATCGTGGAAAAGCTTACCGCGACCATCCGTGACGTGCGCGGCGATGCCGTGGTATTCAGCGATTTCCGGCATGGCATCTTCAATCGCCGCACGATTCCCAGGCTGATCAAGGCCATTCCCGCCGGCATGTTCAAGGTCGCGGACAGCCAGGTTGCAAGCCGCTGGGGCAACATCACGGAATTCATGGAGTTCGATCTGATTACACCCAACGAGCGCGAAGCGCGCTTTGCTCTGGGAGACCAGGATTCCGGCATACGGCCGCTTGCGTCCGCCTTGTACGATGCGGCGCGTTGCAAAACGCTGATGTTGAAGCTGGGCGAGCGCGGTGTGCTGACCTGCCGCAGCGCGGATCACGAGTCGCTGGATTCATTCGTCGTCGTGGACTCGTTCGTCGACCGCGTGGTCGATGCGGTCGGAGCCGGCGACGCTCTTCTTGCCTACGCGACGCTGTCGAAGCTCGCCACTGGATCGGATGCCATAGCGACAATACTCGGCTCCCTGGCAGCCGCATGCGAATGCGAGGTGGACGGAAACATTCCGGTCACACCGGTGGATGTGGGGCGCAAGATCGACGCCATCGAGCGCGACGCAAACTACAGCGAGCGTGGACCGGGTTGAAGGTCATCGTCGTCGGTCTGGGAGTGCAGGGGCACAAGCGCCGCGCCGTGACGGGATCCGACTTCGTCGCCACGGTAGATCCGGTCAAATCCGAGGCGCAATTTCAATCGGTGCAGAAAGTGCCTACCGAGCAATACGACGCCGCCCTGGTATGCACACCCGACGAGCCGAAAGTCGAAATTCTTGAATACCTGCTGTCCCACGGCAAACACGTGCTCGTGGAAAAGCCTCTTTGGGCGCCGCACGATTCGGACATAGAGGGATTGGAAAAACTAGCCCGCAAGAATCAGGCGGTCTGTTATACGGCCTACAACCACCGATTCGAGCCGCACTATGTGCGCATGCGCGACGTGATTGCGTCAGGCGTACTCGGCCGCATTTACCACTGCAGGATGTTCTACGGCAACGGCACTGCACGATTGGTTCGCGACTCCGCTTGGCGCGATCAGGGCGCGGGAGTGCTTCCGGATCTGGGCTCGCATC
>JANXPQ010000346.1 GCA_025357235.1 Betaproteobacteria bacterium | reverse complement strand
GACGCAGGCGGTCGCGAATCAAGCCAAGACAGAGACGCTGGATGCGCGATCCGCGCCAAGGCCGCCCGCCCAGCCAGGCGGGGACTTCGTGACGTCTGCTTAGAGTTGAGAGGCATCGCGTTTCCGGGACTGGCTGAAAGTTCGGCGCTCATTCCTCCTTCGCTCGGCGATGCGGCTGAAGGCCGAAGCCGAGAAGGTGAAGCAGATGGCGCAAATTCTGCGCCTCATTGATGAGGCCGAGGCGATGGGCATCAGCGGGCCTTTTGAGCGGGCCGTCCCGACGGCGCAGCAGCCGTCCGGCTCGCGTCCTGCCGAACCGCCACCGGCCGACAGGGCCGAAGCGCAGCGCGCCAGCGGCCACGTCACCCGCGAGTTCGAGCGTCGCGGGATGGAGCCCCAGGAGGGACTCTCGTTCTCAGCCAATCCTAAGCAACTGACGCGTAAATAGGAGATTCATATATGCTTACGAACACTGCGGTCCGCTTATTCATGTTTGGCTTTCTCAAGATATTGGCTTTACTGTTGGCGTTCTTTTTCCTCGATCGGGAGCGCAGGGAGCCTGCTGAGGAACATGCGCAACGCTCCGTTAAGCGCTGGCTTCGGTGGCCGATAGTTGCTTCTCTCGTGGTGGCTTGTGGGGCGGAAGGTTACGACGCTTACCTCAAGTATTCCGATGCTGCCGAGTCAGCTGAAAAAACAGAGCGGCTGCTCACCTCCATCGAACGAACCTCACAGCCCTTCTTCCCAGTCAACATCCAAGGCACTTATGCCTTCGATTTGCGGGGGGCCCGCTTTGCTCCGTTACGGAAGGCAAAAGAGCGTCTGGTTACAGACGGCTACGTCACTACGGATCAACTATTTCAGGCATCCACTAAAGTTCTCGATGAGGCCACAGCGAGTCTCTTCGATACCAGCATCCGAACCCATCTGTTTTTCATGCGTGACTCCAATCCGTCGATCTCCCTGAGCGCGTTCGCCTCGGCACGGTTCCCCGAAAATCGAATCGAGTTAAGTCTATCGGTCGATGACACGCCGACAGCCTGCAGGCCCTGGGAAGGGCGCCTTGTGACGCCGTCTTGCGGATGGGTTGGTGATACCTTGACCGTGCCTATCATGGGTACAACGATCGACCGTAGCTCCCATCGCGCATACGTTCACGGCCCGATAGCGTACTTTCAGGATTTAGCCGGATCAATTCTGATTGTACGCTCCTGCGTCGAGGAACGCCCGTTCGGTAGTACGCGGTTAAACGCCGTGAGAAACCGTCAGAAACGCTCGGCTGAGCCGCCGCTCGTCCAAGTGATCAAAAGCCAGGATGCGCCCATCGATCTTAAGGAATTGATTCTCAGCACGGCTGGAAGCAATACCTTCAGGCTGACGCCTTCGGATAAAATGAAAGGCGAGGACGGGTGTGCTTATGACAAATTTGTGTTCGGAAAGTCCCGGTCTCAACTGGAAGCGCAGCTCGAGCGGTAATGAGTGCTCGACGAGCGAGTCCTTCGTGACAAGCGCTTCATTCCAACCGCTTGAGTGTCCCTGCGGTCGGCTCACTGAGGTTTGGGGCACCGACTTGTGAGCGGAGATTTAAGGATGAAGACTTTGCGCTCGTGCAACTGCGGGTGCCCGCCGTCACTCCCACTCCAGAACGAGTGCGAACAAATTCGTTCGTGATCGGGCTTGGGCACCGATCGATCCAGCGCGAACAACTCGCTAAGTACTTGATTCTTGGACCCTGCAGAGAACTGCGTTCGAAATCAGTGTCCAATGGGGAGCCACTTCTGCGGTCCAGGCGAACACTGGCTGGATTCGCTTAACACAGCCACGGCGGCGCTGTTTGCGGGTTCCCCGCTGAATTCCGCGCAGTTGGCGCGATCATGCTGTTTCTCTGTCCGTTTGCACCACGACTGGGGTCCGGACACAACAGGGGCGTTGCGACCGGTTGCCCAAAGCCAACCGATTTAGAACTCTCGCGGGGAGAGAACGGCAGAGAGTAGTTAACACAGCGTCTCAGGTCGCGGGTGACGGCCGCGCAAGCCGCCCTGAGTCACGGCGCTGCATGGGCAGAGATGCAGCCTGCTTCTGCTATACGCCGAAGCCTAACTCCAGGTGAGGCAACCATGGATCCCAAGAAGCCATCCGACGAGGATCTGCTTCGCCTGAAGCGGAAGCTGCGAGAATTCTTTCCAACGGACCACCCCGAGACGCCCTGGCTCGTGCGTTTGCTCATCTTGCGTGATGATATTCACGAGGAGCGATTGCGTTTGATCGAACCTCTGACCGGGCCAGCGCATGAAAGGGTCTGGAGCCGTGTGTATGTCATGCGAAAGGTCTCGGTGTCGGTCGGTGAGGTCCACGACATATTCAACATGCCAGCGGTCCTCAAGAAGGTACCAAAGGAATTGCACGAGGACTTCAAGAACAGCATCAACGCGGTGAACACGGCGTACGAGGTGCTCAAGCCCATTCGCGACGGCTTGGGTGGGCATGTCCGGCCGAAAAACGCGGTGCAGGCGCAAAGGAAGGGCGATCCGATCCGCGACGCGATCCGGAGCCATGGAGATGAAGTGTGCGAGGTGCAGATCGACACGGTCACGGGGCAGCACACGGATCTACGCGGGTTGAGCCACCACGCGTTCTTATTCATCTTTCCGGAGGTGAAAACGATCCAGGAATACTTGGCCAAGATGGGCGAGATCCTCGACCAGCTTGGGAATTCCCTGCATGAGATCGTGCATGGAATCGACGCACTGCTCTACATCCATTGGGTGCACCTAAAAGATTGAGAGCGATGGGCATGTTCCTGCCAGACGATCTAGAGAAGATGAAACATGCGCTCCCGGAAGTCACTATCGAGATGCGCAAGGCTCTAGAACAGATCATGGTCGAGTGGCTCCCGGGGTTGAAGT
>JANXPQ010000312.1 GCA_025357235.1 Betaproteobacteria bacterium | reverse complement strand
GGCAGCACCTACGCGCAATACCTGCTCGGCTATCTGTATGAAGACGGCAAAGGCGTGACCGCCGATCCTGCGCAGGCGATGAAGTGGTACGGCCTCGCTGCCGAAAAAGGCGAACCGCGCGCGCAAAGCCACCTGGGCTGGATGCTGTGGGAAGGCAAGGGCGCGCCGCAGGATGCAATACAGGCCCACATGTGGAGCAACCTCGCCGCTTCCCAGCTATCCGGAGAAGAAGGCGAGCGGGTCGGCAAGGTGCGCGATTTCATCGCCACGAAACTTTCGCCGGATCAGCTCGCGAAAGCGCAGGAGCTCGCCCGCAACTGGCAGCCTAAAAAATAGTACCTAGAGCGGATTTCAATGCGGAGGCGCAGAGGACGCAGAGAAAAAACAAGAATTAATTGTTTTTGAGTCTTGGTAAATAACTGAGAACGTACTCTGCCGTATTGCCGTTGCTGGCGAATTTCGTCGCTGCATTCCTTCCATCTTTATCTCTGCATTCTCCGCGTCCTCTGCGCCTCTGCGTTGAGATCTTGATCTTTTTTAATCCCAGTTACATTTGTTACTTCACGCGATATTTCTTCAAGACCTTCGGATCCAGTTCGATGCCGAGGCCCGGCCGCTCGGAAAGCGTGATGTCGCCCTTCTTGTCCACCAGCAGCGGTTCCTTGACCAGTTCATTCATCAGCGCGTGAGCGGGAAAGACGGTCTCCGCCATGGAGCCGTTGCGAACCGCACCCAGCAGATGCACCGCCGCAGCCACGGCGACCGCAGAGCCGTGTATGTGCGGCGCGATCGGCAGGTTCGCTGCCTGCGCCATGTAAGCGATCTTCAGTGTCTCCGTCAGGCCGCCGGCCCAGGCCACGTCGGGTTGCACGAAATGCACCGCGCGCGCCTTGATGTAGTCGTTGAAATCGACGATGCCGTAGCTGCAGGTTTCGTAACCGGCGATGGCGATGCCGACCTTTGAAGCAACTTCGGCGCTGCCGCTTGTGTCGTCAGGTGATATCGGTTCCTCGTACCAATATATGTTGTAGCGTTCCATTGCCCTGCCCATCCTGACCGCGGTCGGCACGTCCCACGCGCCGTTGGCATCGACCATGAGCTTGATGTCCGGCCCGATTGCGTCCCGCACTGCCGCAACGCGCTTCAGGTCCTGCTCCAGCGTGACCTCGCATTTGCCGGCATTGTCCATCACGCGTAGCGGCGACAGTTCGATGCCGGGGTTGCGGCCGACTTTCATTTTCACCGCGCGGAAACCGTGCTTGACGTAAGCCTCCATTTCCCGCGACAACTCCTTGATGCCTTTGCCTTCCGAATAGAAACCGCCGGTTGCATAAGCGGGTACGCGCTTGCGGTAACCGCCCAGCAACTGCCACAACGGCATGCCCGCCATTTTGCCGCGCAAGTCCCACAGCGCGATGTCGATACCGCTGATCGCTGCAATGACGATTCCGCCGCGCGCGTGCTTATACGCGCGCCGATGCATCATCTCCCACAGGTACTCGATGTTGCGCGGATCCTGTCCTATCAGGAAGTTACGCAACTCGTGCTCGATGACTTGCGCGGTCGACGCCATCGGGCCGCCGAAATGCGCGGCCTCGCCCAAACCGACAAGGCCCTGATCCGTTTCGATTTCGACGAGAAGTGCTGGCTTGGTCGCCATCGTGTAGTTGGCATCGTAAACCGGCTTGGGAAGTTTGACTTCGACGGGAATGGTGCGAATGTCGGTGATGCGCATGAGTTGAAAATCCCTTTTCTGATTTTTATTCGTCAAACATTTTTGGCTCTTCAGGAACTCGTGTGGGTCAATTGAGGAAGTAAATCAAGCTTACCCCGAGAGAAGATGGGTGTTTGCGTAGG
>JANXPQ010000311.1 GCA_025357235.1 Betaproteobacteria bacterium | reverse complement strand
GGCGATCGGCACCGCGGGATCCGTGGACCCGGTAAGGGTCGCCTTCGCGCTGGAGGGCCTGAGGTACGCGGGCCCGAGCGGCGATTCATGGATGCGCGCAGAAGATCACCAGATCATTGCGCCGCTCTACATCTTGAGTTTTGTCAAGGCGGGACAACAAGGCGTCAAGCACGACGAGGAAGGGTCGGGATTCGGCTGGAAGATGGAAGCACTGATCCCGGCGAAGGACGTCGTGCCGCCGCTGAATTGCCAGATGGAGCGACCGCCAAAGTGAGAAAGGCATTGCCGATCAAAAAGAAAAAGGAGGGGGCATGAAAGCATTTGTAATCCGGTATCTTGTTGCGGCAATTCTCGCCTTTCCCCTCTCAGGTGCACTCGCCGCGGATTCAATCAAAGTGGCTTTCATCGGCTCCTTCAGTGGGCCCTTCGCCCTTCAAGGCGAAGAAACCATGAAAAACATTGCGGCCGGCGCTGACCTCGTCAATTCAAGGGGCGGTGTATTAGGTGGGACCTCAATTGAAATTGTGCCGTTCGACAACAAAGGAAACCCCCAAGAGACGCTGATCGTGCTTCAAAAGGCCATGGATCAGGATATTCGCTACGTGATTTCGGGCGTGTCAAATATTGCTCATGCCATCACGGATGCTTTGGGGAAGTACAATGCACGCAATTCCGATCGTCCGGTCTTATTCCTCGATTACGGCGCCCTGGATCCGGCCCTCACAGAATCAAAGTGCAGCTTCTGGCATTTCCGATTCGAGGCGCATGCAGATATGCAAGTCAATGTCTTGACCGACTACATGAGACAACGTGCGTCGATTCAAAAGGTATATCTAATCAACCAGGACTACGCGTACGGCCAGGCGGTCAGTCGGGCATCCAAAGAAATGCTCGTGGCCAAGCGCCTCGATATTCAGATTGTAGGTGATGACCTCATACCGCTTGGCAAAGTCAAAGACTTCGCCCCCTATGTGACAAAGATCCGGGCTTCCGGGGCAGACAGCGTGCTTACAGGCAACTGGGGAAATGATTTGTCGCTGCTCATCAAGGCAAGCAATGAGAGTGGACTCACAGCAACCTATTACACATTGCTTGCCGCCTATTTCGGGACGCCGACAGGAATTGCCGTATCCAAGGCGGATCGGGTCGAGACGTTGTATGCATGGACGATCAATGCCGCGGACGCGGTGTGGGAAAAGCGTTTGCTTGACTACAAAACCAAGTACAAATCGATCTCGAATTTGGATTACCTGCCCGCATTTAGAGTCGTGGAAATGCTAGCCAATGCGATGAACCAGACAGGTAACAGCGATCCCGTTAAGGTCGCATATGCCCTAGAGGGAATGAAGTACGCGGGGCCGAGCGGTGAGTCCTGGATGCGCGCGGAAGATCATCAAATGATCGCCCCCATTTATGTATTGGCCTTCGCGAAGGTAGGGCAACCGGGTGTCAAACACGATGCGGAAGGCACGGGTTATGGCTGGAAAACGGTGACCCTGATCGAGGCAAAGGAGATCGTCCCGCCGGTCAAGTGCAAGATGGAGCGCCCGCCGAAATGACGACGGCCAGCCAAGAGGAAAGGCGCGAGAGGAAAGAGGAAAGGCTAAAGGTAAATGTTGAAAGTAAGCAGAACGGTTTTTTATTATTCTTTCCTCTTTTACCTTTCCTCTGCGCGACGGCGCGACGGCGCGACCGCGCCCGTAGCGCGTCTCGCGACGTACGTCACCAGTCCGGACATGAACGCGCATGCCGCGAGGAAATACACGCCCATCTCGAAACTCTTCGTGCTGTCCTTGATCCAGCCGACCACGAACGGCCCGACGTAGCCGCCGAGGTTCCCGATCGAGTTGATGAGTGCAATGCCCACCGCGGCAGAAGCGCCGGTCAGGAATTGCGAGGGCATCGGCCACATGGTCGGTCGCGATCCGTAAGTGCCGATCGTGGCAATGCACATGGCGGCGAGTGCCCAATAGGAATTGCCGATCCAGGCTGCAAGCAGAAAACCGCATCCGCCAACGGTGGCGGCCGCAATCAGATGCCGGCGGCGTTCCTTGAACCGGTCGGAGAAATAACCGAAAGCCAGCAGGCCGAGTATGCCCACGGTGTAGGGAATCGCCGTCAGGACACCGGTCATGAAATTCGTGGCACCGAGATTCTTGACGATCTGCGGCAGGAAGAACGTGATGCCGTAGTTGGCCGTGGCGCTGAAAAAATAGATCGCCGAAATCGCCAGCACGCGGGGATCGGTGAGCACCTGGACCACGCTCAGCTTGCCGGCGGCTTCGACCAGGCGGCGCTCGGCGGCCAGTTCGCCCTCAAGCCATTCCTTCTCGTCCGCGTCGAGCCACTTGGCCACTGCGGGGCGATCGGTCATCTGCCTGAACACGACGAAGGCGAGCAGGATCGCGGGGATGGCTTCGATGATGAACACCCACTGCCAGCCCTTGAGCCCGAGCATGCCGTCCATGCCCAATATGGCGCCGGAGATCACCGAGGCGGCCGCGTTCGCCACGGGCACGGCAATGAACAGCGTCGAGATGACGCGGCCGCGGTATTCGGCGGGATACCAGTAGGTGAAGTAGAGAATCATGCCCGGGAAGAAGCCGGCTTCCGCCACGCCGAGCAGGAAGCGCAGCGACAGAAAACTCACGGGTCCTGTGACGGTGCACATCAGTCCGGAAACGATGCCCCAGGTGATCATGATGCGCGCGATCCAGATGCGCGCGCCGACTTTCTCCAGCCCCATGTTGCTCGGCACTTCGAACAGGGCGTAGCCGAGGAAGAAGATGCCTGCTCCCATGCCGTACAGGGAAGGGCTGAAGCCCAGGTCCTTGTTCATCGTCAGCGAAGCGACGGCGACGTTGGTGCGGTCGATGTAGGCGACCAGATAGGCCACGACGATCAGGGGCAACAGACGCCACGATACTTTCACAATGGTTCTGCGCCGGAACTCCGGCGTGAAGCGTGCGTCCATGGTTCTCCTCAAGGCCCGAGGATTGTTGTTCCAGCGCGGATGGCTGGCCCCGATGCGTGGGCTGCATTATGCAGGACTATCGCCAAGGGCGAGGGAGCGGGACTCAGGACGTTGGACTCAGGACTCAGTAAGTGCTTTCTCTGGCCTTCTTGCCTCAGGCTCTCGCGTGAATGCTAAGTTCTCTTGATCCTACGTTCTGCCTTTCCACTGAGTCCTACGTCCTGAGTCCTCGATTTCTTGTCGCACTCGCGACGCGCATCTTTGCTACCATCATCCACACGCAGTCTTTCGCGCAATATTTCCTTACAAATCCTTTCGGAGGTGGGCCGTGACCACACTCAACGTCAATGGAAAGCAGGTCAATGTGGAAGTCGAGCCGGACATGCCGCTGTTATGGGTATTGCGTGACGAGCTTGGCCTGACCGGAAGCAAATATGGCTGCGGCATTGCGATGTGCGGCGCCTGTACGGTGCACGTGGACGGGCAGCCGATGCGCTCCTGTGTCATGCCTGTCGCCTCGATGGAAGGCCGCAAGATCGTCACCATCGAAGGGCTGTCGCCGAATGGATCGCATCCGGTGCAGCAGGCGTGGGTGAAACTGCAGGTGCCGCAGTGCGGTTACTGCCAGAGCGGCATGATCATGGCCGCTGTTGCGTTACTCGAAGAAGTCAAGAATCCCACGGACACGCAGATCAACGAAGTGATGAGCAACATCTGCCGCTGCGGGACTTACGCGCGAGTTCGCGAAGCCATCCACCTCGTTGCGAAGACTGCATAGGGGGCCATGATGAATACGCAAAAATTCGAAGCTAGCCGCCGCGAATTCCTGGTCAAAACCGCCGCTGTATCCGGCGGGCTCATGATCGGCGTCAATCTGTCGGGTACGGTGTACGCCGCCGATGCTGCCGGCACTCCCGAAGTCACGCACTGGATCGTGATCCAGCCCGACGACACCGTGGTCATTCGCATTGCCCGTTCCGAACTCGGACAGGGCTCCTTCACCGGCCTTGCCCAACTGGTCGCCGAGGAACTTGAGTGCGACTGGAGCAAAGTCCATCCGGAATATGCGGACGTGAACGACCATATCCGGCGCAATCGCATTTTCGGATCGATGTCCACCGGCGGCAGCCGCGGCATCCGCGAATCGCAGGAATACCTGCGCAAGGCGGGCGCGAGCGCGCGCGAAATGCTGGTTTCGGCGGCGGCCCAGGAGTGGGGCGTGCCTGCTGCAGAATGCTCGGCCGCGAAGAGCGTGATCTCGCATGCGTCGGGCAAGAGCACCACCTACGGCAAGATGGCGGCGAGCGCGGCGAAGCTCCCGGTACCCAAGGAGCCGAAGCTCAAGGACCCGAAGGACTGGAAACTGATCGGCACATCGCCGGCGCGCTTCGACATCGCGGACAAGACCACGGGCAAGCAGATCTACGCGGCAGACATTCGCCTGCCGGACATGGTGCATGCGTCGATCATGCAGTGCCCGGTGTTCGGCGGCAAGCTGAAGAGCTACGACGATTCCAAGGCCAAGGCGATGCGCGGCGTGAAAACCATCATCGCGGGGGATGACTGGGTCGCCGTGGTCGCGAACAACTGGTGGCGCGCCAACCAGGCGCTCAAGAGCGTGACGGTCGAATGGGACACCGGCGAGAGCGGGGCCGTCACCAGCGAATCCATCATGAAGTTCATGCGCACCGGCATCGATGCGAAGGATGTTCCGGTTGCGCGCAAGGACGGCGACGCCGAAGCCGCGCTCGCTAGCGCGGCAAAGGTCATCGAGGCGGAATACCACGCGCCTTTCCTGAACCACGCCACCATGGAGCCGCAGACCGCGACGGCAATCGTAACCGACGACAAGGTCGAGGTCTGGGTCGGCACGCAGAACGGCGAATCCAGCATCGCGTCCGCCTCGGAGGCGGCCGGCATTCCGCTGGAGAACGTGATCGTGCACAAGATGCATGCGGGCGGCGGCTTCGGGCGGCGTGGTGTGCACCAGGAGTACGTCAAGCAGGCGGTGTGGATCGCGCAGAAAATGCCCGGCACGCCCGTCAGGCTGCAATGGTCGCGAGAAGAAGACATGAAGCAGGGCCGCTATCGGCCGGTGGCGGTGGTGAAGCTGCGTGCCGGGCTGGACAAGGATGGCAACTGGAACGCGTGGCATGTGCGCCAGGCCGACCAGTCGATTTTCGTCACGGTGCGGCCTGCCGATATCAAGAACGGCGTCGACCCGGTGGGTGTGCGCTGCTTCCAGGACAACCCGTATCAGGTGTCGAATTTCATCGACGAATACGCGATGCGCAATCCGCATGTGCCGCCGGGTTTCTGGCGCGCCGTGGCGCACACGCACAATCCGTTCTTCCGCGAGTGCTTCATCGACGAACTGGTGCAGGCCACCGGCAGGGATCCGGTGGAATTCCGCCGCCCGCTGCTGAAAGGCAAGAAGGATCTCGGCGTGCTCGAAGCCGTGGTGAAAGCCGCGGCGTGGGACAGGCCGGCGCCGAAAGGCATCCACCGCGGGATCGCGGTCGTCGATTCCTACGGCAGCTTTTCCGCCGCGGTGGTCGAGATCGCGGTGACGGACGGCACGGTCATCGAAGTCAAACGCGTCGTCGTCGCACTCGACAGCGGCTACGTGGTGCATCCTAACGCAGTGATCGCGCAGATGGAAAGCGGCGTGATCTGGGGCCTGGGCTCCTCCATGCACGAAGAGATCACCATCAAGGACGGCCGCGTCGAGCAGAGCAACTTCTCGGATTACCGGGTGCTGCGCATGTCCGAAACGCCGAAAATCGTATCCATCCTGGTTCCCACCGGCGGATTCTGGGGCGGCGTCGGCGAACCGCCGATCGGCGCGGTGATCCCGGCGCTGGGCAATGCGATTTTCGCCGCGACAGGGAAACGCGTGCGCTCGCTTCCTTTCAAGAACCACGGATTCAGTTATAAGGTTTGAGTGGCGAGTGGCTGGCAAAGGCAAGGACTCAGGTCCGAGGATTCCTCACAATACCCCCTTGAGGGGTACTCAGGACTCAGCGATCCGGTCACGATCTGGTAGCTCATCAGTTTTTAAGTCGGTCCTGCCCGACTTCGCTGCATACAGGACTTTGCCCATAAGTCCTCAGTCCTTGGTCCTGCATTCGCGCCGCCGTGCCCTCGGCGCGCTGCTGGCCGGCGCGAGCCTGCTGGTCGTCAGACCAGCAACCGCCACGCCAGACGAGCTAACCGCCGCGCTGCGCGAGACCTTCGGCGAGCGTGCGATTACGCGCGGCAAGATAAGGCTCGAGATTCCGAGGCTGGCGGAGAACGGCAATGTCGTGCCGGTCAGCGTCAGCGTGGACAGCCCGATGACCCAGCAGGATTACGTGAGCAGCATTCATTTATTTGCGGAGAAGAACCACCTGCCCCGCATCCTGGAAATGCAGCTCGGACCTTACAACGGAAAAGCGGCCATATCTTCGCGCGTGCGCGTGACGACTTCGCAGCAACTGATGGCCATTGCCGTGATGAGCGACGGTTCGCTCTGGTCAGCCGCTGCGGACATCGAAGTGGTCAGTTCGGACTGCGGGCTTTGAGCCGCATGGGCCCGACGCGGGTGCGCATGCCGGCAAGCGCGAAACGCGGCGACGTCATCGAAATTCGCACGCTGGTCCAGCATTCGATGGAGTCCGGCTTCCGGCTCGACAATACCGGCAAGGTCATTGCGCGCCACATCGTCGAATCCTTCGATTGCACTTACAAAGGCCGCGAAATCTTCCGCGCGAAACTGCACCCCGCCGTTTCCACCAATCCATTCTTCATGTTCTACGCGGTGGCGGATGAGAGCGGCGATTTCGTGTTTACATGGAGGGATGATGAAGGAGGGGTGGCGACGACCACGTCGCATCTCGACGTGGCGTGAGCCACAGGAGGCGAGAGGAAAGAGAAAAGAGGAAAGGTTAAAGTGGCAAAACAGAACTACTTTCCTTAAACAGAGATTCGAGCTTTGCCCTTACTTTCCTACTGCGCTT